>NZ_WLUG01000028.1:0-1821 GCF_009706505.1 Providencia sp. wls1922
GGAATGAATGTGAGCAGCGTTTAGGGGGTACAGCATGATGCGCAGTGAAGCTAAAAAAATCTATGGTGTAGACGTTCTAGGCATGATTGCAATATTGAAACATATTCGCAAATTGCTGGTTATTCGTAAGCTGCGCAGACAATGGGGTGATTACCGCCGTGATTTAATCATTTGCAGAAAATTCAGCCATCTAAGCCACCTCGCTGATTATTTTCAAGTTCAGCAGCGCTATACCCGCATTCGTTTGTATACGAAAGCCCACCAGCAGCGAGGTACTATCTGATGATTAATGTATCAAGCTTTTCTGGTGGTCGCACTTCAGCGTTTATGGTCCATTTACTAGAACGAAAAGCAGCTAAAGAAAATTTAACAATAAAACATGTCTTTATGGATACCGGTGCGGAACACCCTAAAACCTATGAATTTATCCGCAATGTTGCCAAAAACTGGAATATTGACCTTGTTTGCCTGCGACTTGTTATTGATCCGGAACTTGGAAAAGCCAACACCTACAAAGTTATTCCAGTGGATGAAATTGGTCCAGACTTACAACCATGGATAGATGCTTGCAGTAAATACGGTACTCCGTATGTACATGGTGCTTTTTGTACTCGAACGATGAAAACAGAGGTTTTCACTCGTTACTGTAAAGAAACTTACGGTGAGTATCATACATGGTTAGGCATTAGATCTGATGAGCCAAAGCGATTAAAAGAGCGTGGCGGTGTTTCATATCTTGCTGATATCAGCGAAGTTGAAAAACAAGACATTCTTGACTGGTGGGCTGAACAACCTTTCGATCTAGATTTACCTGAGCATTTGGGTAACTGCGTTTTCTGCGTAAAAAAAGGTATTAATAAAATCGCTTTAGCAACCCGTGACGAGCCGGAGCTAGCACAGCAATTCCTTAATGTAATTACCGATAAATCTGTTCGTGTTGTAGAACGCCGCCAACAAGAAAATAAAATCATGTATCGAGGTAATAATTCACTCGAAGGCATTATTGCAATGTTTGCGGATCATTCTCGTGATGACATAGCTGAAACCATCCGTGGTGCTGGTGGCTATGATGCTGGTTCATGCAGTGAATCATGCGAGCCAATGCTATGCGAACTGGAAGAAGAACAGAGTGAGTATGTTAAAAAGCTTAATTTATTGAAATCAAAGCCAACCCATAAACTTAATGAGATTGGGGATCAGTGGCAATCTCCCGAAAACCTGGTGTATGGCGCTAACGCAATCTATGGCCCATTCACGCTGGATTTATTCACTGATGGTGAAAATAACAAAGCCCCACATTTTTACACTGCAGAGGACAATGCGCTCACTCAAGATTGGTCGGAAAAGCTAAAAGAAATCGGCGGTGTAGCTTTTGGTAATCCTCCATATTCAAGACCTTCATATCACGACAAACAGGCTATCACAGGCGTTATTCACATTATGAATTATGCTTCAGCGATGCGTGAAAAAGGTGGGCGTTATGTCTTTTTATTGAAAGCAGCAACAAGTGAAAGCTGGTGGCCAGAAGATGCGGATCACATCTGCTTTATTCGTGGGCGTATCGGTTTTGACGTTCCGAAGTGGTTTAACCCGGCTGATGAAAAACAAAAGCCTACCGGGGCATTTTTCGCCGGGGCCATAGTTGTTTTCGATAAAACATGGACTGGCAAAGCATTTGATTACATTAGCAGAGAAGAACTAGAACAGCGCGGTAAGGCATTCATAGAGCAAGCGCAGTGGTTAGCTAAAAAGATGGGCGTGGCGGCATGATCCCTAGACAGATTAGACAGTATCGAGAAGTTATAACGATTTTTAAAGATA
>NZ_WLUG01000029.1:0-9052 GCF_009706505.1 Providencia sp. wls1922
ACGAGGATCATTTTTAGTAGAAACATCGCCGCGACAAGGATCACACACAGACCCAGATCACGCCAGCGCCCTGTACCAATCTTCATCGCACAGTACGCGATAAAGCCTAGCGCAATACCTTCTGTAATCGAGAAGCTAAATGGCATCATGACCGCAGTAATAAACGCTGGAACGGATTCCGTTAAGTCATCCCATTTCACGCGCGTTAAGCTTGAAGTCATCAGAACGCCAACATAGATCAGCGCGCCTGCGGTTGCATAAGCGGGAACCATGCCTGCCAGCGGAGAGATAAACATCGTCAATAGGAATAACACACCGACGACAATCGCGGTTAAACCTGTACGACCGCCCACCGATACCCCAGAAGAGCTTTCGATGTACGCCGTTACAGACGAAGTTCCCATTGCAGAGCCTGCCACAGAACTTAAGCTATCCACATACAGCGCTTGTTTCATGCGAGGGAAAGTTCCACGCTCGTTGGTAATACCCGCTTTGTCTGTTACCCCAATCATGGTGCCGGAGGAGTCAAACAGGTTCACTAACATAAAGGCAAAGATAACCCCAGAAAGTGCCAGATCCAGTGAGCCCGCAAAGTCCACTTGTCCAACAACACTGGTAATGCTTGGTGGTATTGAGAAAATGCCCGTATATTTCACATCACCCAGCGCTAAACCAATCAGCGTCGTCACGGCGATAGATACCAATACTGCCGCATGAATATTACGCGCCGCTAAAATGGCAATAATGAAAAAGCCTAATGCCCCTAACCACACATTATGGTGAGTTAGGTTACCAATTGACACTAAGGTATCTGGGTTTGCGACGATAATACCGGAGTTTTTCAGTCCCATCATGGCGATAAACAGACCGATACCGCTGGTGATCCCCACACGTAAACTCAGGGGAATATTAGCGATAATCCAGTAACGAATACGGAATAACGTTAGAATAAATAAGCCAACTGCGCCCCAGAATACCGCCCCCATAGCGACTTGCCATGAATAGCCCATCGCCCCAACGACCACAAAGGCAAAGAAGGCATTTAGCCCCATCGCGGGTGCAACAGCAATAGGTAAGTTAGCCAGTAAGCCCATTAAAATACTGCCGATGGCTGCGATTAAGCAGGTGGTCACGAATACCGCTTTGATATCCATGCCAGCGACGGACAAAATTTGTGGGTTAACGAAAACGATATATACCATCGTCAGGAAGGTGGTGAACCCTGCAACGACCTCTGTTCTTGCGGTGGTGCCGTGTTCTTGTAATTTAAACACACGCTGAAACAGACCCTGCGATTGCGAGGAGCCAGATGATTGATTAGTCATTAAAATGCGCCTTGTCGAAATGTCATGCCCTAGATTGCCAATGGATGCGTGGTGGGCACGAAAAAAAGTTTTTTTCGGCTCATGGTACAACTAAACGATGCAAAAGAAAACGATTGCGTCATTTTAAATAAGTCGTATTTCCTAACTGACTGATACTGTAAATGAATATCGAGGGAGATATGGCGGTTGTCATACCGCCATTGAGGGATTAAGCCGCCTTTGTGCGATTAAGAAAGCGCAATCAGCTTTTGACGTCGCCAAAACAGCCAACCGCGTTTTGCTGAACGGCTGCGCGCTGCACTTTTATCACTGAGCTTTTTCGCCACTTGATTGGCAATAATTTCTACTGACAGGCACATCACAAAGTAGATAAATGCCACAAACAAAAACACTTCCAGCGGATAGATCATTTCACGGTTATTCACCTGTGTTGCTAAGAATGACAGTTCTGCAACCCCCACAATATACGCCAGAGAGGTATCTTTAATTAACGCAACCCATTGGTTAATAAAGGAAGGCACCATCATTCGTAATGCCTGAGGTAACACCACATTCCACAGAACTTGCCAGCGGTTAAACCCGAGAGAAAGCCCAGCGTTCCATTGCCCTTGACCGATAGCTAAAATTCCCGCTTTCACGCCGTGCGCTAAATAGGCTGAAGTGATCAGCGCTAATGCGCACACCACCGCCGTCACGCCCGGAATTTCCGTTCCGAAGACAATAGGCAGTAGGAAGTAAGTCCAGAAAATCAACATGATGACGGGAATGGCGCGGAAAAAACCTAAAACGGCGGCAAATAAATTCATCCAGAAGCCACGTAGCATCGCCAGCGCAATACCACCCAATGTGCCGAGGACAATAGACGCAGCGCCAGCCAATACGCTCATAATCAGCGTCAGTGCTGCCCCTTCCAAGGGACCATCAGGATAAGCCCCAAATAGCAGATATTGCCAGTTATCCGTAATGACTGAAAAATCCATCTTATACCCCCTGGGCCAATTGACGCTGTTGTCGCCACTGACCCCAGCCTTCCATAAAGGCAATGATTGCAATGTACAGTACTGTAGCTAAACCAAATGCAGCAAATGTTTGTAATGATTGGCTATCTACCTGGCGTGATACATAAGAAAGCTCAGCCACCCCGATCGCCATCGTTAATGACGAGTTTTTGACGACGTTCATGTATTGCCCTAACAGCGGCGGTAACGCGATTTTTACGGCTTGCGGTAAAATCACTAAACGCATGGACTGCCATGATGTCAGCCCTAAAGCGAGAGCTGCTTGTTTCTGTCCTTGACGCACTCCTCGGATACCAGAGCGCACTTCTTCCGCAATGAAAGGTACGGTGTATAGCGTTAAGCCGACAAATCCGGCTAAAAATTCAAAGGATGGCCAACCCAATGTTATCCCTAAAATTTCAATTTCATGGGGAGTATTCAGCCATTCCATCGCTGATTCAGGGAGAATTTCTCCCGAAGCGAAATACCAGAAAAACAGTTGCACCAGTAGTGGCGTATTACGGAAAATCGAAATATAAACGGTCACAAACCAGCGTAGCGGCGCGATTTGGCTGTCTCTTGCCGAGGCGGCAATAAAACCTAATAGCGTGGCAGCGATGATCGTACAAATCGAGATCCAGACTGTAAGCAAAAAGCCATAGCCAAACCACTCAAGGTATTGTGGTGCTAGTAGATGCGCAGACCAGAAGTCACCGCTGAAAAATTTGTCGAACATATTTCGCCTCGCTATAACTGACAACCCCTGCAACATGGCAGGGGCGTTTACTCTCACTAAACTGCATGACTAACTTAAGATTTAGGCTGCTCGCTCAATGGGGCAAATTTGAATTCACCACGTGGTTGTGCCGCTTTGGTGTCTGGACCAAACCAACGGTTATAAATCTCGTTCGCTTTGCCTTCTTTCTCCAGTTTCAGCAAGGTAGCATTCACGTTTTCAATTAAACGCGTTTCCCCTTTGCTCGCGCCTAGCGCTTGGTACTCTTTGGTTAAGCTAAATGGTGAAATTTCAAAGTCTGCTTTCACTTTTTCTGGCAAGTTACCGAGCAAGCCCACCAGCTTCGCATCATCTTGGGTGATCGCTTGTACGTTACCGTTACGTAGCGCTGCAAAAGCTTGCGGGGTATCGTCGTAAGAGATAACTTTGGTATTCGGGAAACGTTCGCGCAGAGTCACTTCCTGAACAGTTCCTTTGTCTGCACCAATACGCAGTGGAGCGATATCTTCAGGGGTTTTCAGTACGCCTTTACGCGCGATAAATTTTTGCCCTGTTGCAAAGTCAGGAATGGAGAAATCCACCTGTTTTGCACGTTCATCTGTAATTGTGAAGTTGGCACCAATCAGGTCAACTTTGCCGGATGTTAACAGTGGAATGCGGTTAGCTGGGTTGGTTGGACGCAGCTCTAATTTCACGCCAAGATCATCAGCAATCGCTTGGGCGATATCGATATCATAGCCAGCAAGTTTCTTGGTTTTAGGATCAATAAATCCGAATGGGGGATTACTGTCAAAAACAGAAATGCGGATCACTCCCGCTTGTTTAATATCATCTAATTTATCTGCGCTAGCGACATTCGCTGTCAGCGCCAGACCTGCAACTAAAAGTGCGGAAGTAAGAAAACGAGCTTTCATTGAATACCCCTAACGGTAAATTTGTGTAAATCGACCATCACAAGCTATCAACTATTTCTTAGCACCTGAAATAATATTAAATAATATATTTATATCAATTTGGAATATGGATAGACATAAAAAAAGGGGCGAAAATTCATCGGAGCGACCCCTAAAATGTTGCAGATTAAGACTCTTATCGAGCAAGAAGAAAATGAAGAAGATGAACACTGAGGTGGCCAGCACCCCAGTGGTTTAACAGTTACTCTTTGTTGCTGTCTTTCGAGCTAGTCAGCATTTTTTCAAGGCTGTCTCCACCTACATGGCGGAAATCTTGCCCTTTAACATAGTAGAAAATAAATTCACAAATGTTCTGGCAACGGTCACCGATACGCTCAATGGAGCGAGCACAGAACAGCGCAGTTAAAACACTTGGAATGGTACGCGGGTCTTCCATCATATACGTCATTAACTGACGGACAATCCCCTCGTATTCTTGGTCTACCTTTTCATCTTCACGATAAATACGGATAGCTTCTTCCAAGTCCATGCGCGCAAAAGCATCTAGCACGTCATGCAGCATTTGCACGGTATGGCGACCTAATGACTCCAAGCTCACCAACAATGGCTGGTGCTGCTGAGAGAATTTTTCCAGTGCGGTTTGGCAGATTTTATCCGCGACGTCACCGATTCTTTCCAGCTCAGCGATGGTTTTCGAGATTGCCATAATCAAACGCAAGTCGCTCGCGGTTGGCTGGCGCTTGGCGATGATTTTGACGCACTCTTCATCGATTGCCACTTCCATCATGTTGACTTTATGGTCATTGGCAATCACTTCTCGCGCTAGGGCTTCATCCTGATTATGCATCGCAGTGATAGCCTTGGTGAGCTGCTCTTCAACTAGCCCTCCCATGGTCATCAACTCAGTATGGATATGTTCCAGTTCAGCGTTGAACTGCCCTGATATATGTTTGTTGTGGTTCAGCGTATCCATCGTCGGCTCCATATCAACCGTAGCGGCCAGTAATATAATCTTCAGTTTGTTTCATTTCTGGGGTGGTAAACATCTTGTCAGTGTTATTAAATTCCACCAACTCACCCAAGTACATAAATGCCGTGTAATCAGAGCAGCGCGCCGCTTGTTGCATGTTGTGAGTAACGATCACCACGGTATATTCTGATTTCAATTCGCTGATCAACTCTTCAATACGCCCCGTTGAAATTGGGTCCAGAGCAGAACATGGCTCATCGAGTAACAGAACTTCTGGGCGAATGGCGATACCACGCGCAATACACAGACGCTGTTGCTGACCACCAGAGAGGCTATAGCCGCTTTGGTGAAGTTTATCTTTGGTTTCATTCCACAGTGCCGCTTTTGTTAGCGCCCACTGCACACGCTCGTCCATTTCGACGCGGGACAGCTTTTCAAACAAACGCACACCGAACGCGATATTGTCGTAGATAGACATCGGGAATGGCGTTGGTTTTTGGAACACCATACCGACTTTTGCACGTAATAACGCGATGTCTTGTTTATCAGTCAGGATGTTTTGACCATCCAGTAAAATTTCGCCTTCTGCGCGTTGCTCACCATACAGTTCGTACATTTTGTTGAAGGTACGCAGCAGCGTGGATTTACCACAACCTGATGGGCCGATAAACGCAGTCACTTTGTTCTTTTCAATGTCTAAAGAGATATTCTTCAGCGCGTGAAACTTTCCATAGTAGAAGTTAAGGTCACGAACTTTAATTTTACTGTTTGCAATATCGTTTGCATTAATCATGGCTACTTCTCTCTATCAATTCTTTTATTCGTCTGGGATTAGTGTTTTTTCTGTGCAAACACAACACGGGCAATGATATTGATTAACAGGACACATAAGGTGATTAGGAGAACCCCTGCCCATGCTAATTGCTGCCATTCAGAGAACGGACTCATTGCAAATTTGAAGATAGTCACTGGTAAGTTAGCAATTGGCTCATTCATGTCGGTGCTCCAGAATTGGTTCGAGAGTGACGTAAACAGCAGCGGTGCGGTTTCCCCCGCAATACGCGCGATAGCCAGCAAAATACCGGTAATAATCCCAGATACAGATGCTTTTAATGTAATGGATAAAATCATTTTCCATTTTGGTGTGCCCAGTGCATATGCCGCTTCACGCAGGCTATCAGGCACGAGCTTCAACATGTTCTCAGTGGTACGAATAACAATTGGGATTTGCAGTAATGCAAGTGCAATTACCCCCGCCCAACCCGAGAAATGCTGCATTTGAGCCACCACAATGGTGTAAACAAACAGACCAACCACAATTGAAGGCGCAGATAACAGAATGTCGTTAATAAAACGCGTCACCGAAGCTAACCACGATTTGCGACCATATTCCGCTAAGTAGATACCCGCTAAAATCCCTAATGGTGTTCCGATAACGGTCGCCCACAAGATAAGCAATCCACTTCCCACAATGGCGTTCGCCAAACCACCACCTTCTGTATTTGGCGGCGGTGTCATTTCAGTAAACAGATTGAGGGACATACCATCAATCCCTTTGGTTACCGTGGAGAATAAAATCCACACTAACCAGAACAGACCAAATGCCATCGTCAGCATGGAGACTAATAATGCCATTCTGTTGACTTGACGGCGCCATGCTTGGCGGCGTGCACGCTCTTTTTGATTCACTACAACAGGTTCAGAAATCGACATATTAGCGTCCCTCATTCTTAGCAAGGCGCATTACCATCAGCTTGGAAATCGCCAGAACGATGAAGGTAATCACAAACAGAATTAAACCAAGTTCCATCAATGCCGCCGTGTGTAAACCACTTTCCGCTTCAGCAAATTCGTTCGCCAGCGCAGAGGTAATACTATTACCCGGCATAAACAGTGAAGGGCTATCGAGCTGGTAAGTGTTACCGATGACGAAGGTGACCGCCATGGTTTCTCCCAATGCACGACCTAGCCCCAGCATCACACCACCAATCACCCCATTACGGGTATAAGGCAGAACGATATTCCAAATCACTTCCCATGTAGTACAGCCAATTCCATAGGCTGACTCTTTCATCATCACAGGAGTTTGTTCAAATACATCGCGCATTACAGAGGCGATGTAAGGAATGATCATAATGGCAAGGATAATACCCGCCGCAAGAATACCAATACCAAACGCAGGACCGGTGAACAGTTCGCCAACAATTGGAATGCTCGACATGACATTACCAACTGGTTCTTGGAAGTATTCTGCAAATAACGGAGCGAAGACAAACAGTCCCCACATACCATAAACAATACTTGGGATTGCAGCGAGAAGCTCAATCGCAATACCTAATGGGCGTTTTAACCAGTTAGGCGCTAGCTCTGTTAAGAATAATGCGATACCAAAACTCACGGGTACGGCGATAATCAGAGCGATTAATGATGTGACGATGGTGCCGTAGATAGGCACTAATGCACCAAACTGCTCTGCTGGCGCATCCCACTCTTTATTCCACAAAAACGAAAACCCGAATTTCTGCATACTTGGCCAAGATGCGAAAATCAGGGAAATAATAATGCCACCAAGCATGAGGAGAGTGATTAGCGCTGCTATTTTGACTAATGCACTAAAAATCACGTCGCCCGATTTACTAGGGGCTTTGAATGCCGTTATTTTTTCGGCCATGCGCTTTGTTCTCATTCCATGCCTACTTTTCAGTAGGACTTACGTTACTACGGTGAATAAGCGGGAGCTATTCCTCAGCCCCCGCTTACCCTTTTCCAACCCGAGGGGCACTTAGAACAGTGCTTTACCTTGGCTATCTTTTACTTCTGTTTTCCATGCTGCACGTACTGCGGTCACAACTTCTTGAGGTAACACAGCGTAATCTAATGCTTCTGCTTGTTTACCGCCTTTGTCGTAAGCCCAGTTGAAGAAATCAAGAACCGCTTTACCTTTCTCCGCATCCGCTTGTTGCTTGTGAACTAAGATGAATGTGGTTGAGGTAATTGGCCATGCGTTAGCGCCTTCACGGTTAGTCAGGTCTTGTGCAAATGATTTAGACCAATCCACTTTTTTCGCTGCTGCGCTGAAGCTTTCACCTGTTGGTGAAACTGGCTGACCATCTGCAGAAACCAGCTTAGTATACGCAAGATTATTCTGTTTTGCGTAAGCATATTCTACATAACCGATAGAGCCTGGCAGACGTTGAACAAAGGCTGCAACGCCGTCGTTACCTTTACCGCCTACGCTGTTTTTCGGCCAGTTAACCGTTGAACCTGCACCCACTTCATCTTTCCAGTTTGAGCTAACTTTTGCTAAGTAGCTTGTGAAGACGAATGTGGTACCAGAACCATCAGAGCGGCGAACTACAGCGATGTTTTGGTCAGGTAATTTTACGTTTGGATTCAGTTTTGCGATGGCTGGGTCATTCCATTTTGCAATTTTGCCTAAGTAGATGTCGCCCAGAGTTTTACCATCAAGAACCAGTTGATTAGATTCGATGCCTTTAACGTTTACCGCTAAAACCACGCCACCAATCACGGTTGGGAATTGGAATAAGCCGTCTTCTTTGAGTTTTTCATCAGTCAATGGCGCATCAGACGCACCGAAATCAACTGTTTTTGCATTAATTTGTTTTACACCACCAGAAGAACCGATCCCCTGATAGTTAATTTTATTACCTGTTTCTTTCTGATAAGTATCTGCCCACTTCGCATAAACAGGAGCAGGGAATGTCGCGCCAGCTCCGGTCAGGCTGGTAGCAGCAAAAGAAGACATTGCAGTCAGAGATAAGGTTGCTGCCATTACGCTTGCTAGTGTGGTACGCATCATTTTCATAATCCCTCCGGGGATGTAAGAAATAATCAAGTATTAAATTATTGGGTGTATGTCACGGTAGGGAAAATAGGACAATTGAGTTACGGCAATATGTCAGCTTTATGACAGTTTTATGACATTTGCGGATTTTATCGACATGATTAAGTGTAGCAGAATGGTACAAAAATGATTATTTACTTATTTTTCAACAAACTAAATAAGAACAGTGAATGTGACAGCTTAGCGTTTGGAATATGACATATTGTCATAAATGAAAAAATTTATTTCTCTTTCTATCTTTCTA
>NZ_WLUG01000030.1:0-13629 GCF_009706505.1 Providencia sp. wls1922
TGGTAGAGCAGTTGACTTTTAATCAATTGGTCGCAGGTTCGAATCCTGCACGACCCACCATCTCAAGTAAAACTCCAGTGATTGAATTATACCTCGATAAGATGGTTGCAGGTTCAACACGAAGTGTCAGTTCGAAGAACTGAAATCCTGCACGACCCACCATCTCAAGTAAACTCCCCAATCCTAAACAACTCTGTCATTTGCATATTGTACGTTGAGTGTAGGTGAGAAGCTGCGTTCAGGTTCGAGCCGAGCGAAGCGAGACAGCATTGCGCTTGTCGCAACGACCCGAAGGGCGAGGGCAAAGTCCGAGTAATCCTGCACGACCCACCATCTCAAGTACCCCAAAAACCAGCATTCCCTCGCCAGCCTAATACCATTTATTCCAGATTTTCAGGAATTAATCCATTATCCTTTAAGATCCCGATAACAATTTCTTGCACTTTTAAACCTACCGCTCGGTTATCTTGATAACCAAACAGTTCAATGGCTTCAGTCATCGCTTCCATAAAATGGCCCATCAAGCAATGTAGAGATAATGCAGCTTTTTGCGCAGTGCTACAGTCAAAAATCATTTCAGTTGCTTGAATAACACGCACAGGCATCCATTGCTGGTAATGTTTACCGTTATACCAAACATCATGCTGTGTATTTCCATGAGCAACAGTTTGTTCAAGTAAACTGAGAAAGAAGCGTTTCATGTCAGTACTTCTTGACCAAGCACTCCATAGCTCATTACGCGTTAATGCAATTGCTACTTGGTGTGCTTCAAACCAAAAATCCGTAACCAGTTCATTAAACTGATGTTCACTTAACGGTGCAGGTTTTAATACGCGAGGATTAGGCGACGGTAGTGCATCCGTGATCCCGGTTTTATCTAACAGCACCATGAAACCACGTGAGTAAGTACTATCTAACCCTTGTTGCTGCATTTTGAGTAATCGAGAAGGTTCTGCAAATGTAAAATCTACTTTGCGCCCCTCTTCATAAATTACTAAGCAGGTGGGATCTTCTGGCTCATTTTCACCACCATTTTCTAAATGTAATGCGATTAATGGATTGGCAATAAGGCTAACCCATTGTTTATCATTGAAAAGTGCAGTCACACCATGACCAATGAGTTCAATATCGATGTCTGAATAGCCATCGATGTCTAATTCTCTCCCTCTAGATCCAGTCAGTATGACGGCTTCGATTCTAGGTTCGAGTAGTGAAATAGAAATTATTTTATTTAATAGCGTTGCAGGTGATTCCATAACTAACCTATTGGAGTTAACAGAAGCCGCTAAGATACCGACAAATGAGGATAAAAGCGAAAAACAAATCGCGAAAAAGGGCACTATGATAAAATCATTCGCTTATAGGTGAAAAGGTTGGAGACATCTTAGCCAAATAAGCGTATCTTGTTTAGTATATAAAACAAAAGTATGTAGAATTAGAGGTTTTATGAATATTTATAAGCATAAAATAACTTTCTACTAAACAGAGGCAAGAAATGAGCGAGTTTATCGATTTTGACCATGCTGTTTATCCTTTTCCTCCTAAGCCAGCACTGTTAAATACCGATCAGAAAGCATTTTATCGTGAGCGCATTAAGCAATTATTGGTCGAAAAAAATGCGGTGATCATAGCCCATTACTATACCGATCCTGAAATACAAGCATTAGCTGAAGAAACTGGCGGCTGTGTTGCCGACTCCCTTGAGATGGCGCGTTTTGGCGCTCGACATGATGCATCAACCCTTGTTGTTGCTGGCGTACGATTTATGGGGGAAACAGCCAAAATCCTAAGCCCAGAAAAAAATGTCTTGATGCCAACACTCGACGCACAATGCTCGCTGGATATTGGCTGCCCAGACGAAGAATTTGCCCGCTTCTGTGATGCTCACCCAGACAGAACTGTGGTGGTGTATGCGAACACGTCAGCCGCGGTAAAGGCCCGTGCAGATTGGGTCGTGACATCCAGTATTGCGGTGGAGTTGATTGAACACTTAGATAGCCTCGGCGAAAAGATTATTTGGGCGCCGGATAAGCACTTAGGGCGCTATGTTCAACAACAAACTGGCGCGGATATTCTTTGTTGGCAAGGGGCTTGTATCGTTCACGATGAATTTAAGACCCAATCATTAGAGAAAATGAAAGCCATGTATCCTGAAGCGGCGGTATTGGTTCATCCTGAATCGCCTCAGGCGGTTGTAGATTTAGCGGATGCTGTCGGTTCAACTAGCCAACTGATTAAAGCTGCACAAACGTTACCTAACCCATCCATGATAGTAGCGACCGATAAGGGTATTTTTTATAAAATGCAGCAAGCGTGTCCAGATAAGTCACTGTATATTGCTCCAACGGCAGGTGAGGGGGCCACATGTAGAACTTGTGCCCATTGTCCTTGGATGGCAATGAATGGCTTACAGGCGATTACAGCGGCTTTAGAAGGCAATGGTATCGAGCACCAAATTCATGTAGACGCACAGCTGCGTGAAAAAGCCCTATTACCATTGGATAAAATGTTAAAGTTTGCAGAAAGTCTAAAATAACAACCAAAAATGAGCGGTTTAATTTCAAATAAGTTAACCGTGTGATATTGATGAGCAATGCTATTTTAACGATGAATGATAAATAGGATTTGAAAATGGAGTTTTTTAGCACCGCAAATACGTTAGTGCAGATCCCTGTATGGGGAACTATTTATGACCTTTCGTATATTGAAGCTGTTGGCACAATAGCGGGTTTATTGTGCATTCTATTGGCAAGCTTTGAAAAAACTATCAACTACTTATTTGGTCTCATTAATGTGACCTTATTCGCAGTGATTTTTTTCCAAATTCAGTTATACGCTAATTTGCTTTTACAGGTATTTTTCTTCGGCGCCAATATTTATGGTTGGTATGCATGGAGTCGCGTATCAAATGCTCAAGAAGCAGAGCTGAAAATCCGTTGGCTAAGTCTTCCTAAGGCGTTAACAACGCTGGTTATTTCGGTTTTAGCTATTATTTTCCTTACCTTTAATATTGATGCGGCATTTGGGCGCCTTGCAACTTGGGCGGTTGAATTATTAAACCTATTTGGCGCTAACTTAACCTTACCAACGCTAGATCCAGATGCTTTCCCATTCTGGGATTCCACAATGACTGTGTTATCTGTGGTAGCGATGATTTTAATGACCCGTAAGTATGTAGAAAACTGGCTACTCTGGGTAGTGATTAACGTTATTAGTATTGTGATTTTCTTTATCCAAGGCGTTTATGCAATGTCACTGGAATATTTAATTCTGCTTGGTATTGCATTGAATGGTTCTCGGTTGTGGATCAAATCCGCGAAAGAAAATGGCTCAACGGCGTTATCTCGTGACTAAGCTTCTTGTTAAGTTAGTTACTCAATAGGAAAAAATGCAAAAAACGGTTAAAGTAACATCATCGTTATTTAGCCGTTTCTTTATATTTTTACTCTGTATTATCCCTCAACTGTTTAGCTATTGTGCTAGATATCACTGTTTCACCTCATTTTATAATCAGAAGCGGAATAATGAGTGATTATCTCGCCATTTTGGCTGTTTACAGATGGCTAGGGAACAGTTAGATTGAAAATTCGATACCTGTCGCATTTTAAGTTAATTGTTAGCTATTGAGACTCAAAAAGGTATGTAACTCAACTTTAGGAAAAATAATAAACATTGGATATGCCAGTATGAACTATCAGAACGATGACGTCAGAGTAAAACAAATAAAAGAATTATTACCCCCTATTGCACTGCTTGAAAAATTTCCAGCAACCGATAAAGCGGCGTTTACCGTTCATGAAGCTCGTCATGCTATTCACAATATCCTAGTAGGGAAAGATGACCGTCTAGTCGTTGTCATTGGTCCATGTTCTATTCACGATACAAAAGCGGCTTTGGAATACGCTGAGCGCTTGAAAAAACTTCGTGAAGAGTTAAAAGATTCTTTAGAAATTGTGATGCGTGTTTATTTTGAAAAACCGCGTACTACAGTTGGTTGGAAAGGATTAATTAACGATCCTCATATGGATCATAGTTTTGATATTAACGAAGGGTTACGTATCGCGCGCGAGCTGCTGCTAACGATCAATGACCAGGGCTTACCAACGGCGGGTGAATTCCTCGATGTGATCAGCCCACAATATGTGGCGGATTTAATGAGCTGGGGCGCCATTGGTGCGCGCACCACTGAATCACAAATCCACCGTGAATTAGCTTCCGGCTTATCTTGCCCTGTAGGGTTTAAAAACGGAACTGATGGCACAATTAAAATTGCGATTGATGCTATTAATTCAGCGCGCTCGGCGCACAGTTTCTTATCGGTCACTAAATGGGGCCATTCAGCGATTGTGAATACAAGCGGAAACCCTGACTGCCATATTATTTTACGTGGTGGCAAAACGCCAAATTACAGCGCTGAACATGTTAAAGACGTGCGTGAAGGGTTAACGAATGCAGGGCTTATCCCAAGCATTATGATCGACTTTAGTCATGCGAACAGCAGCAAGAAATTTGAAAAACAGATGGAAGTTGCAACGGATGTTAGCGCCCAGCTTAGCAATGGCGATCGCTCAATTACGGGTGTGATGATCGAAAGCCACCTAGTTGAAGGTAACCAGAATTTAGAATCTGGCGAGCCTTTGGTTTACGGTAAGAGTGTCACTGATGCGTGTATTGGTTGGGATGATACGGAAAAAGTTTTACGTCAATTATCCGATGCGGTGATTGCTCGTCGTCAAAAGTAATCCATAAAATACAAATTTAATAACATGAATGAAAAGCCAGTTCGTTGTTCTCGGAACTGGCTTTTTTGTGACTATTTTTGCACTCGGCTTAATAATTTTTCAATATTTGCCTGATCTTCAGGAGTCATATTGGCAGGATTAGCAGAGAGCTGAATATCTGAACCGTCTACTTTAGCAGTGAAAAATAATTTTCCTTTTTCACTTTTTACGTAGAACACATCTTTGAGTGGGATACGGTAACAATAAGCAAAGATATTCGGGCGAATATAAAAATGTGCATCTTTGATAGCCAAGTAGGTAGTGCTACTCGCTTTTTTACCAAAGAAACCTAAGAAAATTGCCAGCACAAATAAAAACATACCTAGGCTTTGGCTTAATACAATCAGTACGATACCTAAAATCGCAATCGGGAATACCATCATTGTATTGCTGCGTTTATTCATCGGGATACTGACGTCGAAAGGCACATTAATGGTGGTATCAAATGGCGTGAGTTGGTGGTAACGCCAGCGGATGGCAGAAAAGACCATACCCATCGCAAACACAATGGTAATTGGCATTAATGCGACGCTGCTGACCACGGCCAGAACAATAGCGAATGTAGGTTTATAATTGAGAACCATCATGCTGACGATTTGCAGAGGGAAGCTGACACACGCAATGATCATCAATGTTTTCATCAGCTCAGGGTTTGCGCTGCCAGCAGGGCCTTCAAGAGTCATTTCCCCTGTTTGTAACATATACAGTAGCGCACCTAAAATACTGGCGCTGAGGATCAACCCCACCCAGACATAAAGATTAAACTTATTCATTATCTTGTATTATAAACCTTTCAGTGAATTTTCCCTATGATAGTCGGTTCTCGGTGTTTTCGACACTCTGAGGTGATGGATTTTATAATCAAACTCGAAAAATAAAGAAAAATGCCAATAAAAAAGGGCTAAGCCATTGGCTTAACCCTCAATAGGCATAAAGAAAAGTTAGTAATTACTTCGCTTTACCTTGGTTTGCAACCGCCGCTTGTTTTGCTGCGATTTCATCTTGGTTACCCAGATAGTAGCGCTTGATTGGTTTCATGTTCTCATCGAACTCATAAACCAGTGGCACTGCTGTTGGGATGTTCAGGTTCAGAATTTCTTCTTCACCCATGTTGTCCAAGTATTTAACCAGAGCACGCAGTGAGTTACCGTGAGCGGCAATGATCACTTTCTCACCTTTTTCAACACGTGGCTTAATCACTTCTTCCCAGTAAGGAACAACGCGATCGATAGTGGTTGCTAAGCTTTCAGTCACTGGTAATTCAGATGGTTTTAAGTTTGCGTAACGTGGGTCGTGACCAGGGAAACGCTCATCATCTTTAGTCAGGTCTGGTGGGGTAATTGCAAAACCGCGACGCCACAGTTTCACTTGTTCATCACCGTATTTTGCCGCGGTTTCTGATTTGTCTAAGCCTTGCAGTGCACCGTAATGACGCTCGTTTAATTTCCAGCTTTTTTCAACTGGCAGCCATTGCTGTTCAACTTGATCCAGAATGTTCCATAAGGTGTGGATGGCACGTTTCAGAACGGAGGTATAAGCGAAATCAAAAACAAAACCTTCTTTTTTCAGAAGTTGACCTGCATTTTTGGCTTCTTCACGACCTTTCTCTGACAGTTCTACATCAGTCCAACCGGTGAAGCGGTTTTCTTTGTTCCACTCACTCTCACCGTGTCTTACTAAAACCAGTTTAGTTACAGCCATAGCTAAAACTCCTATCAGTACATTCAAATTAGAAATGAATTATTGCTGACCTACATTATAGGGATAGTCGTCCCGAACGCTAGTGACAACATGACGTTTTCTCAGTTTCAAGTCAAAAAAAGCAATAATATCTTGGGATTAGTGGTTTTAATTTAACTTAAGGTTAGACGAAACGATTTAGTCTATTAGGTGTTTTAGCACCGTGTCACTGGCTCAGTAAATCAGAAGGTATGCCATAGATTTAACCCTAAGTGAATCGATACAGCAAGTGAAAAATTCAATAATAATATGTGCTGGATTAATTTATTGGGAAATTTGATAAGGGGTAATAAATGATGCTGGTAAGTAAATACTTACCAGCAAGATAGCAAGGTTATAATTCTGAGACAATTTCAATATCGTAGCGGTATTTATCCCCATCAGGGACAAACTTCAGGCGATGGGTAATGCACGATGGCGCATCTTCTTGGTGATGTGAAACAAACAATAGCTGAGTATTTCCTCGGCTAAGCATGATATCGATAAAACGTAATACCAGCAGGCGATTTAGCCCATCAAGCCCTTGAAGAGGTTCATCCAAAATAAGCATGGTAGGGTGTTTAACCAAAGCGCGAGCAATCAGAATTAATCGCTGTTGACCCCACGATAAGCTATGAAATGGTTGTTGAGCCGTTTGTGGTGCAAATCCAAGCAGTGCTAGCCATTCATAAGCTAACTGAACTTGGCGGTCTGAAGGTGTTTGATACAGACCGATGGAGTCATGGAAACCGGAAATAATTACGTTAAGTACACTGGTTGCCACACGATACTCTTGATGAATACTGTTACTGACATAGCCAATATGGCGCTTAATATCCCAAATCGTTTCTCCGCTGCCGCGACGGCGTCCAAACAAGGTTAAATCATTACTATAACCTTGAGGATGGTCACCAGTGATCAGGCTTAACAATGTGGATTTACCCGCACCATTTTCACCAATGATCTGCCAATGTTCTCCGGGATTAACTTGCCAATTCAGCTCATGTAAAATGGGTTTATCGTTGTAGCTAACGACACCATTGTTTAAAACAATACGTGGTGTCTCTGTATCTAGAGCCTCTTCAATCGTGGGATCTTCTTGTTCAGGAATAGTGAGTTGCTTGATTTTTTCACTGTGTTGTAGCTGGTGGATTAGGGTGTTAGCAAGCACTGACTCTCTATCTCCACTTAGAGTGAGTTTACAGTCAGCGACAACACCAATGTGCTCAACAAAATCGGGAATCTCATCAAATCGATTGAGAACTAATACCAAAGTGAGACCTTTATCATGCAGACTAAATAGCAGTTCGCTAAGATTGCTTCGTGAATAGATATCTAAGCCATCAAAAGGTTCATCGAGGATCAGTAAGTCTGGAGAGCTCATCAAAGTTTGGCACAGTAAGACTTTGCGAGTTTCCCCGGTAGACAGATATTTAAAGCGGCGTGATAGCAAATCGCTGATACCAAATTTAGCCGCAAGTTCTAAGCACAATTCATTATCTTTATGATGAAGTTGAATAATTTCCGCGGCAGTAAAGCCCGTATCGTCTTCATTTTCACTGAGTAAGTCGGTGTTATTACGTTGCCACTCTTCTGCGATGATTTTTTGTAGCTGCTCAAAAGAGAGGCGGATAGGGGACTTGAAGCCGCTTTGGGTGATTCCGGTAAGGGATTTCAACTCCCCAGAGAGTACGCGTGCTAGCGATGATTTTCCGCTACCATTGGCACCAATAAAAGCCCAGCTTTCACCCGAATGAATTTCGAGATGAGGAATATCGAGCGTTTGGGTCTCGCTCAGCTTAAAGCACCCATTTTGTATTGTTATCGAGCTCATTTAGCTTCCTTATCATTGACCTGCCTGCTACCACAAATAATCAGGTTTACAGGTAAAGTCAATAAGTCGACATGAGGGGGAAGCTAAAAAATAGCGAATTAGGAGCAATATTAGGGGCGTTAACCCCTAAAAATCTAACAAAGTGTAGCGATAATCACTTGGTCGGCATTAAATAGCGCTGTAATCGGGTCGTTAATCGCCAGTTTTAACGCATCAACTTCTTGATTTGATAAGGTAGAGCAGAGTGTTTCTCCACCCGTTAAAGCGACAAGGATCTCGCTGTTTTCAGGACCTCTTTCGAGGGTTGAAACGGTGCCTGCCAGTTGATTATCAAAATGGGTTTCGCTTGGTTGTTTGGTCAATTTGACCCACGGCGCTTTAATCAGAGCGAGGACTTCTTTCCCTTCAACTAAGCCAAGGCGGTTAGCGCTGGACTCGGTTAGTGCGGCATTAATGACAGTTTTCTTGTCGGCCAATTTCACTTGAACATGCTGTAAAACATGGTTGTGATCTCGAGCAATCAGAGTACCAAAAAATTGGTTTCGGGCACTGGTTTGCAATGAAAAGCGAGAGATTGCAGCGAGTAAACTATCAAGGGGAAGGCTATCATCTTTGAGCACGTCAAAGGCTTTCTGTTGAATTTGCCCCAGTAAATCATAGAGCTGGATTAATCTTTCTCCATACTGGGTGAGAGTGGTTCCGCCGCCACCTTTGCCTCCGGTTGATCTATCCAGCAGAATATCATCGGTCAGTTGGTTCATTTCATTGATGGCATCCCATGCACTTTTATAGCTGATCCCTGCAAGTTTAGCGCCTTGGCTAATCGATCCTGTTGCTTTTATCTGCTTTAATAGCGCAATTCGGCGAGGGTCGGCAAATAAACTTCCCTGTAGCTTCAATGTAAGTAAGATTTCGGCCTGCATTGTTTAAAATCTCCCTGCTAGGATTGTGGCGGCAAAGGCAAAAAGCACATTTAGTATGTTGCTAGTATAATAATTTGTCTAAAATAGTATGCAATATAATGCTATTGTGCGTTATTATTTTTGTTATATTGATTTTTCCCTCGTCAGCGTATCAGAATGCTGGTGAGCACAGTATCACTGAAGAGGCTTAGATGTTAGAACTTATCAAAAGTTTGGGTTTTGCCCTATTAATGGTTCCGGTTGTAATGGTATTGATCATGGGTCTGATCTATGGCTTAGGTTCATTCTTTAACCTATTGTCTAAAGCGCATGTTCCGCATCACCATAATACTGAAAATAAGTAATACATAGCGAGCTTAGCTCGAATTAATCCTAGCCCCTTGATTGTGCATGCAGTCAAGGGGCTTTTCGTTTTAGTAGAGCGCTTTAAAATAAATGATGTTGGTCATCGTAATAGTTTGAAAACAACTCTCTGCGGTTTTGAATATTAAACTCTTGTTGTTCTTCTACGGATTTTTCTGGGAAATTTTTGTGGAATGTTTTGAGGATATCTATTGGATCTTGTTGTGTGTTTTCAGTTAATTTTTTGATTGCTTCAAGAACAAATAGCCCACAACCATTTGGCACGTATTGTTGAATATTCCCTTCAATAAAGGTCATATTATCACCAGCCCCAACAACTTGAGCGGCATCCATGAGTTGTTCACGAATTTCGGGCGCGAGTCCAGTGAATGAATTGAATACCACACTATCGGTTTTCTGTGTCAATTGATCTCGATAAAGTGCAAGCAAAATCCAATGCTCGTGGACATTGATGGGGAATAATTCAAGTTGATTCAATCCCTGCGAATTTTTCTCTTTTTGTTCAATATTTTCCTTCAAAAAATCTAACCCACTTAGAGTAAGAGGCATTGCGCTATTGATGGTTATATTAGATGGTAAGGCGTTGAGGGCTTTATTCTCGGAATCAATTTCATCGCTGGTGACCATTCTATTTGTATCCCAAAGTGTTGATTCTGTTCTATCATCTTTGAATAACAGGGTGCTTAATCCAATCTTATCCATGAGGTTTTTTATGGATGAACCAATAATATAGAGGAGCTTAGACGGTTTTTTTAACTTTGAATCGTCAAAGTGGTTTGCGAGTTTTTTGTCGGTATATAGTTGGTATAACGCTTCACTGGTTTTCTGTATTTCCTTATCAATTCCTTTCTTTGCTGGCTGTTTACCACTGAATAAATCGAATAGGATATTTTCGGCTTTTTTTCCTGAAGAGCCTTGGCGTAGGGCGATATTGTGTAGTAACTCAATACTGTTTAAATCGCCATTTCCTGCCTGTTTTCCCAAAACATCCAACGTTTCTGGATTGATCTCTTCATCAAATAATCGATTAAATTGTTCGGTCGTTAATCCGCTTATGTAATTATTTTGGGTTGGAGCGCGTACTACCTGTGTGGGAATCATACCTTTTCCTTTTTTCATGACGCATGGCAAAAAAATTGAATTAAACATTCAAATGTAAATGATTTGTGCCGATAAAATTACAAAGGAAATATATTTAAGGCTATATAAAAGCGATGATGCTAAGACCCAAAAATCCTGCGGTGTAATTAGCATGATAAGTATCCCATTGAGAAAAAGTGGATGAGTTCTTGAGCTAGCACACTTTTATGTATTGTTTGACTTTAAGTTATCGCTGTATCTTGATATATATAGCGAGTTAAATAATACAATGGTGGATTAACATGAAAAAAGGTTTGATATCTCTGGTTGCGGGTGCCACGTTAACACTGACTATGGCAGGTAATAGCTTCGCGGCTGAAAAAATTACCGTATTTGCGGCGGCATCACTGACTAATGCACTGAATGAAATTTCAGAGCAATATAAGAAAGAAACGAATGTTGAGGTAGTCGCTTCATATGCTTCTTCTTCAACGCTGGCTCGCCAGATTGAGCAAGGCGCACCCGCAAACATGTTTATCTCTGCTGACCAGCAGTGGATGGATTTTGCGATTGATAAAAATCTGATGGTTAAAGACACCCGCTATACTTTATTAGGTAACGAGCTAGTGTTGATTGCACCAAAAGATTCAAAAATCGATAAAGTGGAAATTAACAAACAGACAGATTGGAAAAAACTGTTAGATGGCGGCCGCTTAGCAGTCGGCGACCCTGATCACGTTCCTGTTGGGATTTATGCAAAAGAAGCATTGACCTATTTAGGAGCTTGGGAAACGGTTGACCCATTATTAGCGCGTACTAACAACGTACGTAGCGGAATGGCACTCGTTGAGCGCCAAGAAGCACCATTAGGTATTGTGTACGGCTCTGATGCTGTTGCAAGCCAAAAAGTAAAAGTAGTGGGTATTTTCCCTGCAGACACTCATAAACCTGTTGAATATCCAATGGGAATTGTGAAAGATCAGGATAATAAAGCGACCCGTGATTACTATGAATACCTGAAAACCCCAGCGGCTTCAGAAATATTCAAGCGTTACGGCTTCACTCCAAATCAAAAATAATTAAGAGATCATATCGTTGCAGATGTTAAGTCCATATGAATGGGAAGCGATTTACCTCAGTTTAAAAGTTTCCAGCGTGGCGGTGCTATTTAGCTTACCGTTTGGTATTTTGATGGCTTGGGTATTAGTCCGCTGCCATTTTCCTGGCAAAACATTGCTCGACAGTATTATCCACTTACCATTGGTGCTACCGCCAGTGGTAGTGGGATATTTGCTACTCGTCAGTATGGGGAAGCGAGGATTTATTGGCGAATGGCTGTATGACTGGTTTGGTTTCAGTTTTACATTCAGTTGGCGCGGCGCGGCATTGGCATCGGCGGTGGTCGCATTTCCATTAATGGTGAGAGCGATACGCATAGCGCTAGAAGCTGTAGATAAAAAGCTGGAACAAGCCGCACGAACCCTTGGCGCGAGCCCATTAAGAGTTTTTTTCACGATCACCATTCCATTATCGTTGCCGGGAATTATTGTCGGTACGGTTTTAGCTTTTGCACGTTCTCTTGGCGAATTTGGGGCAACTATTACGTTTGTGTCTAATATTCCAGGGGAAACTCAGACAATCCCACTCGCTATGTATACATTGATAGAAACGCCGGGAGCAGAAACTGATGCGGCGCGTCTGTGCATTATTGCGATTGTCTTAGCATTAATTTCGTTATTAATTTCAGAATGGCTCACCCGTTGGGGCAAGAAGCGTCTGGGGGTAGCCTAGTATGTTAGAACTAAATTTCGCGCAAAAATTGGGTGATTTACAAATGGAAGTGAATACCCAGCTACCCACAGAAAGTATCACCGCAGTTTTTGGATTATCAGGTGCGGGAAAAACATCACTAATCAACGTGATAGGCGGGTTAACTAAACCAAATAAAGGGCGTATCGTTCTCAATGGACGCACGCTGGTGGATATCGAAAAAGGGATCTGCTTGCCCCCTGAAAAGCGTCATATTGGCTATGTTTTCCAAGATGCTCGGTTATTTCCCCACTACCGCGTAAAAAGCAATTTACGCTACGGTATGGCGCCGCAAATGAAAGAGCGATTCGACGATATCGTTGAATTATTGGGGATTGAAAAATTACTAAATCGCTTCCCAATGACTCTCTCTGGTGGGGAAAAACAGCGGGTGGCGATTGGGCGTGCATTATTAACAGCGCCTGAAATTCTGTTGATGGACGAGCCATTAGCCTCCCTTGATCTCCCACGTAAGCGTGAATTATTGCCTTACTTAGAAAAGCTCTCCCAAGACGTTAAAATCCCGATTTTGTATGTCAGTCATAGCCTCGATGAAATTCTGCGTTTGGCAGATAAAGTTATCGTCATGGCGCAAGGTAAAGTGAAGGCGTTTGGCCCCCTAGAAGAGGTATGGGCAAGTAGCGCATTACGCCCTTGGTTACAGCAAGAAACCTTGAGTAGCGTGTTGAGTGTGGAGGTGCATAGCCAGCACCCTGATTATCAAATGACGGCGGTGATGGTGGGTAATCAAAAATTGTGGATCCCTCGCGTAGATGTAGATAAAAACAGTGCGTTGCGATTACGTATTGATGCATCTGATGTCTCTTTAGTGCTTGAAAAACCTTCAGTGAGCAGTATCCGTAATATTCTTTCTGCGGAAGTAGTGGAATGGATAGAGGATGGCGAGCAAGTGGATGTGAAGTTAGATTTGGGGGATGAGCACTATTTATGGGCAAGGATCACGCGCTGGGCTAGGGATGAACTTTCGATTCGTAAAGGACGGAAGGTGTTTGCGCAGGTTAAGTCGGCATCTCTTTCTAAAACGTTCTAAAGGCTCGTCGTTCTTCACACCACAGCGTTGTTGACTTCATTAACTCACCCTAGTCACATACTTGTGTAT
>NZ_WLUG01000031.1:0-64006 GCF_009706505.1 Providencia sp. wls1922
CTGCTTTTTCTTTCACTGCTTTTGCAGATTCTTTATCGGCAGCTTTAGCTTTATCTGCTTTCTCTTTTACAGCTTTAGAGGTTTCTTTGTCAGCAGCTTTGGCTTTATCCGCTTTCTCTTTTACAGCTTTAGAGGTCTCTTTCTCTGTTGCTTTTGCCTTATCTTTCACCGCTTTCGATGTTTCTTTCTCAGCAGCTTTTGCCTTATCAGTTGCTTTTGATGCTTTATCTTTTGCAGTTTTACTCATGTTGTCACCTGTCTCTTTGATAGAATCTACCGCAGATGGTTTGCTGGACTGCTTTGCCACACCCGCCCCAATACCTGCACCAATACCTGCACTTTTATTGATTGAGTTTTTTAGCTCATTTGTACAGACTTGCTCTGAACGACTGGTTGTTCCGTCATTACAGATAAATTGCCCGCTATCACAACGAGCAATTCCGCCTTTAGCGCCTGAACAAGGGTAGTTACTTGCATTCGCAGAACCCATTGACGACATCATGACCGCCATGACAGTTAATAAACCTACAGATAATTTACGCATTGCTTTGCCTCATTAATAAGGGATATTACTAACTGAAGTGTAGGATATTTTTGAAAAAGCGAAAGAAAACCTACTATTTTTTTAAACAAAAATTTAGGTTTAGTTGAAGTTAAGACTATAGATAAAATACTGAATATATTAAACCATTATTAAATCAATGAATTACAAAATCAATAAACATAAAAAAGCCAGCTTGCGCTGGCTCTAGAAAATACTTTTTATTTTTACTGCTTGGCACCAGAAAGCATCTTAGTGTTTTGATTCGAAAGGTCTATTGCCATTTTCACCGTTTCATCTAAATACGGATCTGGCGCTTCATAGTCTTTCGGTAAATCATCAATTGACTTCAATAACGGTTTGCCTAGTTTTGCATTGCGTTCATTAATACGTTTCAGTTTGGTCGCATCAATTTCATCATCTTCTTTCTGACGTTGAGCATAGTTCAGAGAAATCAGATTCTTAGTTGCTTTCAATGACTTGTAACGCGCAATATCTTCATCGATATATTTGAACTCAGGGTCAACACTGATACGGGCTAAATGCTTGGTTTTAATCGGAGATAAATCAGCATTAATGTCCCCAGATTTAGTGTAATTCGCAGCCGGGATGCTATCCCAAGGCAATGCGTTATCTTCAAAGCTTTCACCTGTTTCTGCTGGATCTTGCCCTGTTGGCATAACCACATCTGGAGTCACACCTTCACGCTGAGTACTTCCACCATTTACACGATAGAACTTCTGAATAGTGTATTGCACTGAACCTAATGCTGGCCATTCTGGTTTTAGCATTTGGTCATAAACGCGGCTTAAACTTCTGTGCTGCTGTACCGTTCCTTTACCAAAAGTCGGTTCACCCACAATTAAAGCGCGACCATAATCTTGCATTGCTGCAGCAAAAATTTCTGATGCAGAAGCACTAAAACGATCAACCAGAACAACTAATGGACCTTTATAATAGATAACATCATCGTCATCCGCATCTTGGCGAACTTGACCATTGTTATCACGAACTTGAACAACCGGTCCTTTGTTAATAAACAGCCCAGATAATGCGACCGCTTCTGTTAATGCCCCACCGCCATTACCGCGCAGGTCAATAATCAGAGCCGAAACATTCTCTTTCGCCATTTTTTGTAGTTCAGTTTTGACATCGTTGGTCAAACCGACATAGAAACCTGGAATATCTAATACGCCAACTTTCTCTTTACCTTGCTGTTTGATAGACAGTTTTACCGCTCTATCTTCCAGTCGGATCTGTTCGCGAACAATTGTCACGATACGTGGCTTAGCACCTTTCGTATCTGAAACGACTTCTAAACGAACTTGGCTACCTTTTGGCCCTTTGATTAAGGCAACGACGTCGTCTAAACGCCAACCCACGACATCAACAATAGGTTTACCAACTTGACCAACACCAATGATTTTGTCGCCAACTTTTAGCTCTTTACTTTTAGCTGCAGGACCACCCGCAACTAAAGAATTAATTGTCGTATTATCATCATCTTGTTGTAACACGGCACCAATCCCCTCAAGGGATAAACTCATTTCTGAGTTAAATTGTTCAGTGCTACGAGGTGATAAATAACTGGTATGTGGGTCAATTTCGCGAGCAAACGCATTCATAATTAATTGGAATACGTCTTCGCTTTGTGCCTGAGATAAGCGTTTCAATGCAAAATTGTAACGCTTAGTCAGTTTGTCTTTGATCTCTTTGTCATCTTTGCCCGTTAATTTCAAACTTAACCAATCATAGCGAACCTTTTGGTCCCATAAACGGTCTAGTTCTTCTTTATCCTTCGGCCAAGGTGCTTTAGTTCGATCAACCTCAATAGAATCCGTCGCGTTTAAATCAATCGGTTGATCTAAACGCGCGAGTGCATATTTGAAACGTTCAAAACGACGTTGCTGAGAAAGGTTATACAGGTCATAGAACTTATCTAACTTGCCATCTTCAAGCCATTCACCCGTTTTTGCTTTATCTTTTGCATACTGGTCAACATCGGATTGAAGTAAAACATTATGTCCGTAATCAATCATATTGAGATAACGGTCAAATATTTTCCCAGAAAACTCTTTGTCTAAATCGAATTGACGATAGTGAGAGCGCGTAAAACGCGATGTCACACGCTCACTCACGGTTCCGTGCTGTGTATTCTGCTTTAAAAGAGGTAACTGAGCAGCAGTGACCGGAGTCACTGCCTGAGTATTAGCTATTGCTGTGCCGAAAGTCGCGAGACTCACAACAAATGCAACTTTGAGTAATTTGTTCATGACCTGAGTGACCTCCGTATCAGAACTTTAAATGTTCCGCGCGCACAATCATTGCCAGACCAGATGGCAATTGAACCCTAACACCATCTTTGGCAATTTCCAGCACAGAGGCATCCATCATACTGCTACCCACTTTCACTTTCAGAGTCTGACCGACTTTCAGTGTGTTGATATCAGTAACTGATTTCAAATTCTCTTCAGCTGGATTGCTACGAGGTTTTTTCGGAGCTGTATTTTGTGGGCGTTCTTTTTTGTCTGATGGACGGCGACGAGATGAGTTCTCTTTGTTCGCATCATTTTGACGAGGTGCTTTGTCGCTAGGCTTTTTCGCAGCAGGA
Organism: Providencia sp. wls1922; assembly: GCF_009706505.1. Lineage (NCBI taxonomy): Bacteria > Pseudomonadati > Pseudomonadota > Gammaproteobacteria > Enterobacterales > Morganellaceae > Providencia > Providencia sp. wls1922. The sequence continues at coordinate 3,153 of NZ_WLUG01000031.1, forward strand.
CGCTTTTGCGTTTTTTGTTGCTCTGCGCGTTGGGCTTGGACTCTCGCTTTCGCTTCAGCTAATTGTTGACGCGCATGGGCAATGTGCTCTGCATCTAATTCACCGCAGTCATCTCCATTTAAGTCAACACGTTTTGCGCCTTCTTTAACACCGTAAAGGTAACGCCAGCTAGAGGTATACATACGTAACGCAGAACGTAATTGCGTTTTGCTAATACCATCCTCTTCGGTCAAGTTCCCTACGATATCTTGAAAAATTCCGACTTTAAGCGGACGTGCTTCGCCTTCAGCGATAAAACAGCGTGGAAAACGCTCTGCCAAAAATGCGATAACTTCTTTACTACTATTCAACTTAGGTTGATTTTCCATGAAATTTCCTGATAACAACGATTTTGCCAACCTCACGGGCATGAACAAGCGGACATTATAATCGTGTTGCTGACAATTGCCACGTTCCTATTGATTTTACATACCAATAATTAATAATATTTTGGTATAGAACACATTGCCAAGTGCTGGCATAACTGGTCTGTAAGGTATTGAAGCCCTTTTTCATCCTCTTCATCGAATTGACCGATATTTGGGCTATCGATGTCTAAAACCCCAATTATCTTGCCATTTACACTCAGAGGAAAGACGATTTCCGAGTTACTAGCCGCATCACACGCGATGTGACCTGGAAAAGCATGCACATCTTCCACACGATGAACTTGCGCTTTGGAAAATGCAGCACCACAGACGCCTTTATCGAACGGGATCCGTACACAAGCGACTTTACCTTGGAATGGACCAAGAACCAGTTCCTTTCCATCACTCAAGTAAAAACCAACCCAGTTAATACCGGATAAACGTTCAAATAATAACGCACTGCTATTCGCTAAACTGGCAATTAAATCATACTCTCCAGCGATAAGTGCAGATAAACTATCTGAAAGTTCGTGATAATACTTCTTTTTATCCATATTTATTTTCAGTTATACGTAAACAAGTAAAAAATATTAGTAAGCGTAGACCGTAGGTTAGCAAGTTGTCACTTTTACGTAAATTTTTTTACACTAGATTACAAGCAAATTAATTCATACAATCAATATATATGACCCACATTAATCATACTGCCATGAATTTGCAACGTTGTTGCCATTGTAACCAAAAAATAGTGACTCCGCCTTTTCAACCGCGGCAAGTCATTGTTTGCCCAAGATGTTCTAGTCAATTAAATGATGGGCGTTCATGGTCACTCCGTCGTCTTGCACTATTATCTATCACTTTATTGCTTCTTGCGCCCATCGCTTTTTGGCAGCCATTGATTTCTATTCATCTATTTGGCACCCAAATCAATGCTAACGTGCTTGATGGCGTCCGCTTAATTAGCGAGCAAGGTGACCCTTTTACCGCCAGCATTGTGGCTTTTTGTGCGATAGCTGCACCGCTACTTTTGCCTATTTCGATTTTATCTTTGGTATTAGCACGTTATCTGGCCATCAACATGCGCCCCATTTTACTGATGATGAAGCATCTCAAAGAGTGGGTCATGCTGGATGTCTATCTTGTCGGTTTGGGTATCGCCGCGATTAAAATGCAAGATTACGCGACGGTTTACGTCGGGCATGGGTTGATTGCGTTTAGTACTATGTCTGTGATTAGTATTATTATTTTAATCCACATTAATCTCGATGAACTGTGGCGACGGCTTTATCCTTTAGAAGAAAATACAGATGCTCCTCATGCAGAAACCTGCCTAGCTTGCCATTTTACTGGCGAACCCAATAAGAAAGGCAAATGTCAGCGCTGCCACCGCCCACTTCACCATCGTGAACCCTTGAGCTTACAAAAAACATGGGCCGCACTGATTGCCGCCATGGTGCTGCTAATCCCTGCTAACCTATTGCCCATTTCGACGTTTTATTTAAATGGTCGACGTCTAGAAGACACAATTTATTCTGGGGTCGTTTCCTTAATTGACTCAGGAAACTGGCCGATTGCCATTATTGTTTTTATTGCCAGTATTTTGGTGCCCTTCGTAAAGATTATCATCATGATACTGTTACTATTTTCAATTCAATTTAAAAGCCATACAGACCCCGTGTTACGGATGAAATTACTGAAATTCGTTTCATGGATTGGGCGCTGGTCGATGTTAGATTTATTCGTCATCGCCTTGATGATGACCTTAGTTAATCGCGATATGCTAATGTCATTTACTATGGGGCCTGCGGCTTTATATTTTGGTACCGCTGTTATTTTAACTATCCTTGCTGTTGAGTGGTTAGACAGTCGATTAATATGGGATTCTTATGGAAAATCAAAACCATCAAAGTGAAGCTTCGGATGAAGTTTCGGAGGCTATCAGCCGTAAAAGGACGTCAATTTCGCCCTTTTGGCTGCTTCCCATCATCGCGATCATAATCGCAGGCTGGCTGCTATTCCAACAATGGGTGGAACGTGGCACGCAAATTACCATTCAATTTTCGTCTGCCTCTGGCGTTGTTGCAGGTCGAACGCCAATTCGCTACCAAGGTGTGGATGTTGGCATGGTGCAAACCGTTTCTATTAGTAGCGATATGAAAAGCGTAATTGTCACTGCCAATGTGAATAAAGACATGCGCACTGCACTCACTTCAGGAACGCGTTTTTGGTTGGTGACACCTAAGGCCTCTTTAGCCGGTGTATCAGGCTTAGATGCTCTGGTAGGTGGGAACTATATTGGTATGCAGCCAAGCACTGGCTCGCCAAAATCACAATTTGTGGCGCTTGATACGCCACCTCAAAGAAACTTAAACGAAGGTGAATTACTCATTTACCTTACCGCGAAAGATTTAGGCGCATTAAACGAAAACTCTCCTGTTTATTACCGTAAAGTTCCGGTCGGTTATATTTCTGATTATTCCTTATTACCTGAAAATAAAGGTGTATCCATCGCGGTTATTATTAAAAAACGCTACGTGAATCTCGTACGCTCGGATAGCCAATTTTGGAATATCTCTGGTATTGAGGGTGGATTTGACCTAAATACTGGTGCCAGTATCAAAATGGAAAGCCTTTCGGCTGTGATCAATGGCGCAGTCGCATTTGATTCCCCAGAAAACAGCCTGCCAGCGCAAACAGGGCAACAATATGAATTGCAGCCGAGTAAAGAAGATGTCAAACCGCTTGATCAGCAAGGCAATATAGACTTGCAACTTACCCTCACCGCATTGGATACCTTTGGGGTGAATGTAGGACAACCTGTTATTTACCGCGGAATAAAAATCGGCGAAGTGTTACAACGTCACTTAACGGATGACAATGTTCAGTTCCAAATTGCCGTGTTTAATGAATTTAAACATTTGGTTAAACAGGACAGTAAATTCGTCGCCAATAGTCGTGTCGATGTGCAGTTAGGTATGAGTGGACTGCAATTTCAAGGCGCGACACCTCAAGAATGGTTGGAAGGTGGCTTACATATCATTCCAGGAAAAGGGAAAGATACATTACCAGAGTCATTCCCGTTATATCGTACCGATGAAAATGCCAAAGCGGGTATTTTAGGTTCCGCACTACCGACCACCATTACGCTAAACACCAATACCCTTCCCGACATCCAACAAGGCTCAGTGGTGTTATATCGTCAATTTGAAGTCGGTAAAATTGTGTCAATTAAACCAAACAATGACGGCTTTGCAGTGAATGTGTATATCTCAGGTCAATATCGTAACTTATTGACCCCACAAAGCGTATTCTGGGCTGAAGGTGGCGCTAAAGTTCAGTTAAATGCTGGAGGTTTAACGGTTCAAGCTTCCCCGCTCAGCCGTGCTTTTAGTGGTGCAATTAGCTTTGACAATATTCAAACTGGCTCATTAGATACTTCACGTCAACATACACTTTATCCATCAGAAACGGCTGCAAAAGCGATTGGTAGTGCGGTGACGTTGACAACCTTTGATGCGTCTAAGCTGTCGGAAGGCATGCCTATTCGTTATTTAGGTATTAACATCGGACAAATCGAATCGCTGAAACTATCTGCGGATAACCGTGAAGTGAAAGCGAAAGCGATTCTATATCCTGAATATGTGGAAAACTTCACCAAAATTGGCAGCCGTTTCGCCATTGTGACCCCTGAACTTTCGCCATCAGGGGTTAACAACCTCGATACGCTGATCCAACCTTATATCAGTGCAGAGCCAGGGCGCAGTAATAAGAGCCGTTTCCAATTTGAATTGCAAACTGCCAACATTACAGACTCCCGTTATCTCGATGGTTTAACCATTATTCTTGATGCCAGTGAAGCGGGTTCTATCCAGGTGGGAACGCCAATTCTATTTAGAGGATTAGAAATCGGAACCGTAACGGGGCTTTATTTGGGAGAGCTTTCCGATCGCGTTTATGTTGCAACACGCATAGGTAAAGAATACCAATATCTGATCCGCGATAATACCCAGTTCTGGTTATCTTCCGGTTACAATCTCGCCTTTGGTTTAACAGGCGGCGTAGTGAAAAGCGGTACATTCAAGCAGTTTGTTCGTGGTGGAATTTCGCTGGCAACCCCGCCAACAGTGCCACTGGCACCTAAAGCTAAGCCTGATCAGCATTTCATTCTGAAATTAGAGCCACCTGCGGACTGGTTAGACTGGGGAACCCCTATTCCCAAAAAATAATCCCTCACAAGGCGTCATGTTTCACAGCATGACGCCTTTTTTATCTCCCATCGCTAAAAATATATTTTGGAAATGAATTCCATTTATACTATGCTTAATTTCGTTGGACTGATTTTTTATTGTAAAAATAAAGAGTAAAGAGGAAACGTTATGAGCATAGTTAAATTGAAAATCTCTTCCTATGAAATCAATGATGCAGTCATGGCTGATAAGCGTAGTGATACTGTGAGTATTCCTTGCGATTCCGATTCTGAGTTTTGTATGCAATTGGATGGTTGGGATGAACACACGAGTATCCCTGCGACACTGGATGAAAAACCGGTTCTGCTCTATCGCCAGCGTTATGATAAAGAAAATCATCATTGGCTAATGAGAATTGCTTGATGAAGATGGTGGTATTCAATAGAACGGTTAGATGGGAAATAACACAAAAAAAAGAGGCCTGGTAGATTCCGATTACCGGGCCTTGGGAAATGGCTCTGGCAGAGCCGTGCGCTAAAATTGCCATTGAGACGTAACAAAGTACTCCCTAATACTAGCGTTCAGCTTACGTTCTTACCACTTAAATTAGCAATTAATTTACATATTTTTAACACAATTTATTGCTTAATTTTCTAAGATTGAGCTATTTGCATGATAAGTTAAACCTATCTAAGCAATCAGCAAAACCTTTCAATTGCCATCTCCTTGATATTTCTAGCTAAAGGCTAACTACATCCTATTTGCTCTCACACAGTTTCTCGGCGGCTTGCTTCAGCGGTAATACTCGCTCTTCAACTGATTTAGTGGTTTCGATAGGCGCTAATAGCACATCAATCGGTTGTGCTTGGATCTCTTTCTTTTCCATTTGCGCCGTTGCAATATCATTCAATGGATGCTGCATTAACGTAGATGGGTTGATGACCACCAATGCGCCATTCGCTCGACACTCTAACATCACTTCTTCACGCTTTAGCGGCCAATCGTCGCCAAACTGTTTTTTACTGACACTCGCCAATGGCGCAGCTATCGCCGTACTGAATGTTCCACCCAGTACTAACGCACAAATTATGAATTTGAATTTCATTGAAAATGACCTTGTCAAACGGGGTTATACAAAGATATGCGCCATTATACAGGTTGATAGGTAGCAAAAATAGCCACCGCAAGGATGGCAATCGTACCAAGCAGCAATTCAGCCCAACTATTTATTATCAAATAATTAATCTGCCCTTGCTGTTGAAGACGTGGTACCACCCAATAACGATTCGTTAATGCCAATAGCACCATCAACCCAACTAACGCAATTTTTAGCCATAGCCAAGATTGGTATTCGGATAGTGTTGAGGTGAATGGCCAGCCCGGCAATAAAATCAGGCTATTAATAATTCCCGTTATTAGTACACAAATCACAGCAATATGCCCTAATTGCGAGTAACGCTTCATTGATACAACAATTTGCGTTTCTAGCCCTGCTTTTAACTGTTCTTTACTACGTAAAAATTGAATACAAATAAGGAAAGGCCACAAGCCCCCAAACCAATACGCACAACTAATTAAATGAATGAATTGATTAGTTTGATGAGCAATTCCCAGCCACCCTTCATGCATCGCCGCATGACCAATAAAGGCATGCAGACCCAGAATAATGACGGAGAAACCAAGAATGAGATAAAGTTTTAAGGTGATCGGGCGTATAAACAGAACGGCAAATAAACCGACAGCACTGAGGATTTCCCAACGCCAGATTTGACCAAAGGTAGTGCCAAGTACACCTTGCCAAATATCCATATTCAACGCATCTTCCCAGCCATCGCCCATCAAACCAGATTGTGCAATCATCCAGCAAAATGTGGTGATGATAGTAATAACTGCGCTAAATATAATGCTTTTTTTCAGTGCATCTTGGAGTAGTACGCGAAATTGCCCATGGGAAACTATCACCGCAAACATCGACATTCCACACATCAACATTGCGGCGATAAAATGAGCAAATCGCGTTAAGGTATAAAATGCTTCCAGTGACATATTATTTCACAGTGAAGCTATAGTTCCCTTTGGTTTTATGCCCATCAACAGAGACAACGCTCCATTGAACATCGTACTTACCTGCGGCTAATTTGCTTTCAACAGGAATAATAACTTTGGTGTTATTGCTAGGATCTAACGCGGCTTTACCCGTCTTGATTATTTGCTTGTTCTCATCCGTTACATTGACTTTAGTAAAGTTAACTTCAATACCTTCAGAAAAGTTTAATGTGATAGCTTCTGGTGCCTGCTCTAATGCCGCGCCCTCAGCAGGTAATTGATCTTTAAGATGCGCATGAGCAAATGCTTGTTGGAATGACATACCTAAGAACAGTACAGCGACCGCGCTTAATTTACGCCAAGAAGATTTTATTTGGTTGATTGGCATAGTAACCTCTTAATTTGCAGGTGAATTTAGATATATTGCCAATCATTATACGGAAAATAATATGCTACGCAGCGATAAAATCAGATTTTATCATTCAGCTTGTGAGGCTTGGCACAAAATGCGAATAAAACTCACTCGCAAAAATAAAACAAGCGCCATTCATCTCTGAATTGGCGCTTGATAAGTAACCCGAAAATCGAGTTATTGAAAAGAATAATTAAACGTGCGCAGCTGCCGCTAAACCTTTCAGATCTTTATCCAACAGGAATAATGATTTACCAGACTCACCCACCATGCCCAGTTTATCCAGTACAGATTTGAACAGTTTCTCTTCTTCATGCTGCTCTGCAACATACCATTGCAGGAAGTTGAATGTTGAGTAATCTTGGGTGGTCATGGCTAAATGCGCAAGTTTATTGATTTCTGAAGTAATTAATTGCTCATGCTCGTACGTTTTATTGAACACATCAGCGATAGAATTAAAATCTTCTGGTGGTGCAGCAATCGCGCCTAAACGTGGTAATGCCCCTGTATCGCTAAGGTAATTAAATAAACGCTGCATGTGCTCCATTTCTTCTTGTGAGTGAGCTTTCAAAAATGCAGCTGCACCTTCAAAACCTTTATCACTACACCAAGCACTCATTTGCAAATACAGATTAGCGGAGAAAAACTCAAGATTCAGTTGTTTATTTAACGCTTCAATCATGTCAGCTTTTAACATATCTTTACCTTAATGATGATGATTTTATGAAGTTATATCCCACAGTAACATAATAAATGCATTCAGAAAACATTCTTCCCATAAAAATTAATTTATTGATTAACAATAACTTTTTGTAAAAATAACACGAATCAGTCGCATTAGCTTTTATTCATCGTAATAATCCTAATTGCTTACTATTATCATGTTTGAATTTAATTTTATTCGCTAACCATCTCACTATTTCATCAAGATTTTTTGAACTTCAATTGCTACAATTCATGCTGATGTAGTTAACCGTTAGGATTTGAAATGAGCCATAATCTTGCCACCCTCCCAAAAGAAGAGATGGACAAAATTAACGTTGACCTTCTAGCTTCCGGTGTTGCTTTCAAGGAACGTTATAATATTCCCATTATTCCTGAAGCCATCGAACGTGAGCAGCCAGAACATTTGCGAGATTATTTTCGTGAAAGACTGGTTCACTATCGCCAATTATCAATGAATTTCGCTCGAATGCCTTACGAGCCAAGAAATCGCTAGGAATGAAATTTTAGGCACAAAAAAAGGAGAATGTAATTCTCCTTTGACCATTTTCAAACCTATAGTTTTGGAAATGGCTCTTTTGGGTTGTAAAATTAACAAGGAAAATCAATGTATTGATTTTCGCCTGATAACACAAAGAGGGAACAACCACGTTTTATCCCTCTTTGTCATCAACCTCAGGAGAGTTAGACTCTCCTTTTTCATTCTATAAACCCACAGATTATTTGCTGGTGTTATAGGTGATAGTATTGTTTTTACAATCCACAGCGACACGATAATGCAGATCGGATTTCGACCCTCTGACCACTAAAGGCAGCGAGTAGCCATCTTCCGTTTTCGTCACTTCACTGTCGTTGATCCATGCAACCGCTTTTTTACCCACGGCCGCTTTATCATCTGCCCAGCGTGGTAACCGGTTATTCATAAAATCATTTTTAACCTGTGCCGCAATTTGTGGCTCAGTAAGATTGCCACAGCTCACAAATGCAGCAGCTTTACCTTCTTCCTTGTTAGCACTGAATGCAAACGAACTTAATACAAGCGCACAACTGCCTAAAACCATTGCTATTTTTTTATTAACATTCATACCGTCCTCCGGCATCTACGAAATGTAGATGAAATTGAGATCCATTGTACTCACCAAAACTGCAGCATCATTAACAACGCGCGTATAGGCAGACGTTGTCTATTTAGTGTAGTTGTAAAAATAAAACCTATGAGCAAAATGACTTAACTGATATGAATTTATCAGAAATATTTTTAAATGTTAATAGGATGTTTATTAATTATTAATTTTCGTCATCGAATCGAGCAACAATTTGCTCTTTACCTTGATGGTTTTCCCTGATTTCTTGAGCAACCAGCGCAATCGCTTCTCCGCTGCTCATGCCTTCTGCCATCAGTTGGTGAATGCGTTCAACCGCTTCTTGTTGCTCTGCGTGGGAAAGTGCTGGCATACCTGAAAACATAATCAACCTCTTTAAATTGCAGACTTATTTCATACGTTAAGATTTTCAGCAAATTTTAACAGCTCTTGCCTTAATAAGGTAAGATTATATGGTAATCTGGCATTATTCACTTGTGGAACCTGATTTTAATTGATTGATATGGCTATTAATAAAATACAACTCCCTTACAGCCCCAATGTGGCATTAGATTATTTTGCATCGTTATCGCACCAACCATGGGCCATACTGCTTCATTCTGGTCAAGCTGAACACTCTCATAACCGTTACGATATGATTGTCGCTGATCCAGCTGTCACCCTATTAACGCGCGGTTTGCAAACGGAAATTCAAGCGCAAAATCAGCCGGCTCAGTTTTCAGAAAAAGATCCCTTTGCCCTTTTACAGCAATATATGGATCAATATCAAGCCGCCAAATTTACTGATGAAACTCTGCCGTTCCAAGGTGGCGCAATGGGAATTTGGAGCTATGACTTAGGTCGCCGTATCGAAAAACTTCCTGAACTTGCCACGACAGAACTGCAATTTCCCGATATGGCGGTGGGCATCTATTTATGGGCTCTTATTGTTGACCATCATGAACAGCGTGTGACCTTATTCAGCCATCAAGATGTCGAGCAACGACTCACTTGGTTACAGGCTCAAAAAGCCTCTCGTAAAAGTGCCTTCTCACTGACGTCTCCATGGCATGCCAACATGACCGAAGCGCAATACCATGAAAATATTGCCCGTATCCATCAATATTTACGTGAGGGGGATTGCTACCAAATCAACCTAGCTCAGCGCTTTAAAGCCAAATATAAGGGCAATGAGTGGGATGCATTTTTAACACTGAACGAAAGCAACCGCGCCCCATTCTCCTCGTTTATTCGCTTACCCGATAATGCGGTTATCAGTGTTTCTCCTGAACGCTTTATTTTATTAGAGAAAGGTGAAATTCAAACTCGCCCGATCAAAGGCACACTCCCTCGCTTAGACTCACCCGAGGAAGACCAACTCCAAGCAGAAAAATTAGCCAATTCGCCAAAAGATCGTGCTGAAAACTTGATGATTGTGGATTTGCTGCGTAATGACATTGGACGTGTTGCCAAGCCGGGTACCGTACGCGTTCCTGAGCTTTTCAAAGTGGAGCCTTTTCCCGCTGTTCATCACCTCGTTAGCACCATCACCGCCACATTAGACAGCCAATACCAAGCCACTGATTTACTGCGTGCCTGCTTCCCCGGTGGTTCCATTACGGGCGCACCTAAAATTCGTGCAATGCAGATTATTGAAGAATTAGAGCCCAATCGTCGACATGGATATTGTGGCGCAATCGGCTATATTAGTTTCTGTGGCAATATGGATACGAATATCACAATCCGTACGCTGATAACTGATAAAAAACAGATTTATTGCTGGGCTGGTGGCGGTATTGTTGCTGATAGCCAAGCAGATAAAGAGTACCAAGAAACCTTTGACAAATTACGCCTGATTTTGCCAAAACTAGGAAAACTCAATAGCGATGACTGAGCTAAATAGCTTTATTAACCGTTTTCAATTTACACTCCCGCTTTCTCGCCAACCCGCCACATCGGCGGGTAAAGCGGCCGCAGTGCTATTGCCAATTATTAATAAATCCAATCCGACATTATTGCTCACGCAACGGTCACCACTATTACGTTCTCATGCCGGTCAAGTGGCATTTCCAGGCGGTTCACGCGATCCTGAAGATTCAAACTTAATTGCGACCGCATTACGAGAAGCCTACGAAGAAGTCGCCATTCCACCAGAGAAAGTACAGGTCTTAGGGCAGCTTGCACCTATTTCCAGTATTGGGGGTTATCAAGTCACCCCAATTGTGGGTCTTGTACCCAATAATATTCGCTATCAGGCGAATCCTAGCGAAGTTTCCTCTATTTTTGAAATTCCCCTGTTTGATGCATTATCCCTGCAGAAACATAAATATGTGGATATCAATCGCTCTGGCCGCGAAAAACGGGTCTTTTTCTACTGGTATAACAATCACTTAGTCTGGGGCCTCACTGCATCCATCCTGCACCAGCTTGCCCTACAACTGGATTAGCCTTCATAGTCAACAATCCTTTTATTCAATCATTTTTTCACTATCCAAAATACAATTAGTGCTATTTATAACCAATCCACCTTATGTAACTACCTTATTTCAAAAAATACTTTAAACTTACTGGTTAACACTACGAAATAACAGTAAAGTAGCGCCCTTTAAAATAAATCACTATATCTTCATCTTTTGTTTAAGGAGTCCTGCGTGATAAGCGTTTTCGACATGTTTAAAGTGGGCATTGGCCCTTCAAGCTCTCATACCGTTGGTCCGATGAAAGCTGGGAAAGAATTTGTCGATGATTTGGTCAATAAGCAATTATTGCCATCCGTCACCCGTGTCGCAGTAGACGTTTATGGCTCTTTATCCCTAACAGGTAAAGGTCACCATACCGATATCGCCATTATTATGGGTTTAGCAGGTAACCTCCCTGCTACCGTTGACATTGAATCAATCCCATCCTTTATCAAGAATGTGGAAGAAACAGAAAAGCTGCTATTAGCCAATGGCACTCATACTGTTGATTTCCCACGTGAGGGTGGCATGAATTTTCGTCAAGATAACTTACCGTTACATGAAAACGGTATGACTATCCACGCCTTTACTGGCGATAAGGAAATTTACACTAAAACTTATTATTCCATCGGCGGTGGTTTCATTGTCGATGAAGAACATTTTGGTCAAACCTCTTCAGACAGTAAACCTGTCTCTTATCCGTTTAATTCCGCGAGTGAATTACTCCTAAAATGTAAAGAATCTGGCTTATCGATTTCTAGCCTGATGATGAAAAATGAGCTGGATTTGCACCCTCGTGAAGAAATTGACGCTTACTTTGCGGATGTATGGAAAACCATGCAAGCCTGTATTGAACGCGGTCTGAACACTGAAGGGGTCCTTCCAGGTCCATTGCGCGTTCCTCGTCGTGCACCGGCACTGAACCGCTTAGTGACCTCTGCAAGTAAACTGTCTAATGACCCGATGAACGTGGTTGATTTAATCAACATGTATGCATTGGCCGTTAACGAAGAAAACGCAGCGGGTGGTCGTGTTGTTACAGCGCCAACTAACGGTGCTTGTGGTATCGTTCCGGCTGTTTTGGCCTACTACAACCATTGCGTTGAACCCGTTACACCAGAACTTTACTTGCGCTATTTCTTAGCGTCCGGCGCCGTTGGTATTCTGTATAAAATGAATGCGTCTATCTCTGGCGCAGAAGTGGGTTGCCAAGGCGAAGTTGGTGTTGCCTGCTCAATGGCGGCGGCAGGTTTAGCAGAATTATTTGGCGCAAGCCCAGAGCAAGTCTGCATTGCAGCTGAAATTGGTATGGAACACAACTTAGGTTTAACCTGTGACCCTGTTGCCGGACAAGTTCAAGTACCTTGTATTGAACGTAACGCAATCGCCTCTGTTAAAGCTATCAATGCCGCACGCATGGCTTTACGTAGAACCAGCGAGCCTCGCGTTTCTCTCGATAAAGTTATCGAAACCATGTACGAAACAGGTAAAGATATGAATGCCAAATACCGCGAAACATCTCGTGGTGGCTTAGCTATCAAAGTCCAGTGTGATTAATCAGTAAGATTAAGCTTCCCTCTTCATTACTCATTTAAATGGTGAAGAGGGAGCTTTACCCTCACTCTTTCTGCGCTTATTTAATTTTTTTAATTAAGTCTATTAAACTCCAACACCTTCATCAAAATAACATCTCCCCTCTTTTTGCTTTTCTCGTTTCAGCTTTCGATTTTTATCGTCTACGAACGTTTTATTTCTTCAGTACTCTCACGCGGGATTCTATTTTTTGAATCGCTATTTCCATTCTGTTATTCCTTTAAATTCTATTGGTCAGCCCTATTTTTGCTCACTTTTTACTCTCCATGACGAATTTCTTATCAAATAAACCGATTTTTTGTTACCGATAACAGAGTGTCACTCTTTCTTATTGAAATAAACCAAAATTATACTCTGTAAATATTTATATATTTAGAGTTATAGGTTTATTTATCAGTAATATTTGGATCTGTTTTTATTTTTCTGACGCGAAACAAGTTTTTTAGATTAATCCTAGTGATATGATCAGACTGACCATTCAGCTAATAATTGCACTTAACTAATTATTAGCTAGCCACTTAGTTTGAATTTATTCAGCTACTATTTAAGGTGCAGGGGAAACACATAGAGAAGGAGTCCAGTTTCTAACTTCTATTCTATCGTCAATGATGTTTCGATTTATCTGTTAAGAGGGAAAAATAGTGAGTATAGCTATTATGATTGGTACCCACGGAGTTGCTGCTGAACAGCTACTCCGAACCACCGAGATGTTAATAGGCGAGCAAGAAAACGTCTCGTTTATTGACTTTGTCCCTGGGGAAAATGCTGACACCCTATTTGAAAAATACACACAAAAGCTGACTACTCTTGATACCTCAGCGGGTGTGCTATTTCTTGTTGATACATGGGGAGGTAGTCCATTTAATGCTGCTACACGCATTGCCAATGAGCATGACAATTACGAAATCATTACAGGCGTAAATGTCCCAATGCTCGTCGAGACCTTTATGTGCCGCGATGACAACCCATCCATGGATGAGCTGATCACCGTCGCGCTAGAAACAGGTCGCGGTGGCATCCGTCCATTCAAGTTTAAAGAAGCTGTTTCAGAAACTCCTGCGCCCGCAGCGGTCAGTGCACCTGCTCCACAACCTGTTATTGTAGGTCCGGGCGAACACATGATTATTGCTTTGGCGCGTGTTGATGACCGATTAATTCACGGTCAGGTGGCGACTCGCTGGACAAAAGAGATGCGTGTTAAACGCATTATCGTTGTCAGTGATGAAGTAGCCAAAGATACCGTTCGCTCTACCTTACTGAAACAAGTTGCACCTCCAGGTGTTACCGCCCACGTTGTTGACGTAGACAAATGTGTCCGTGTTTACAACAACCCGAAATATTCCGGCGAGCGCGTGATGCTGTTATTCACTAACCCAACAGATGTACAGCGTATTGTTGAGCAAGGCGTTGAGATTGACTCGGTCAATATTGGTGGGATGGCCTATACCGAAGGTAAAACCATGGTCACCAATGCCGTATCAATTAACCAAAAAGATATCGATGCATTCAATTATCTGAATGACAAAAATATTGAGTTAGAAGTTCGTAAAGTCGCTTCAGACAGTAAAGTCCACATGATGGATTTAATTAATAAACTCAAAAAATAATGTTTTAGAAATTAGTTCTTATTGAACCGTTACTCAAAAACAGACTTAGAAACTTGTTGGTTACAGGAGATTAAACAATGGAACTTACCGTTGTTCAAATAGTAATGGTCTTCGTCGTGGCTTGTATCGCCGGTATGGGATCGATCCTCGATGAATTCCAGTTCCACCGCCCTCTCATTGCCTGTACGCTTATTGGTATTGTTCTGGGTGATATGAAAACCGGTATTATTATCGGTGGTACACTGGAAATGATCGCGTTAGGTTGGATGAACATCGGTGCGGCCGTTGCACCAGATGCTGCATTAGCCTCCATCATTTCAACCATTCTGGTTATTGCAGGTGGTCAAAGTATCGGTGCCGGTATTGCACTGGCTATCCCACTGGCAGCAGCTGGACAAGTACTGACAATCATTGTTCGTACTATTACCGTTGCATTCCAACACGCCGCTGACCGTGCTGCGGTCTCCGGTAATTTAACCTCCCTGAGCATTATCCACGTTTCTGCGTTATTACTGCAAGCAATGCGTATCGCAATCCCTGCACTGATCGTCGCAATTTCAGTGGGAACTTCAGAAGTCCAGCACTTACTGAACTCTATCCCTGAAGTCGTTACCAACGGTCTGAACATTGCAGGTGGTATGATTGTTGTGGTCGGTTATGCGATGGTTATCAACATGATGCGCGCTGGCTATCTGATGCCGTTCTTCTATTTAGGCTTCGTGACTGCGGCCTTTACTAACTTCAACCTTGTTGCACTTGGTGTGATTGGTGTTGTGATGGCGATTCTGTACATCCAACTAAGCCCGAAATACAACAAATCCCAAGTTGTTGTCAGCCAATCAAACAGTAACAACAATCTTGATAACGAATTAGACTAGAAGGAACGTAAAAATGGTTGAACAAACTCAATCTACTGAAAAACGGCTGACAAAAAGCGATATTCGTGGGGTTTTCTTACGTTCTAACTTATTCCAAGGTTCATGGAACTTTGAACGTATGCAGGCTCTGGGTTTCTGTTTCTCAATGGTTCCCGTGATCCGTCGCTTATACCCAGAAAATAATGATGACCGTAAACAAGCGATTAAACGTCACTTAGAGTTCTTCAATACCCATCCTTACGTTGCTGCGCCTATTTTGGGTGTAACGATGGCGATGGAAGAAGAACGTGCTAATGGCGCGGACATCGACGATGGTGCAATCAACGGTATCAAAGTCGGTCTAATGGGACCATTGGCCGGTGTGGGTGACCCAATTTTCTGGGGAACTGTGCGCCCTGTATTCGCTGCTCTGGGTGCTGGTATCGCGATGACAGGTAGCTTGTTAGGTCCTGTACTGTTCTTCGTTCTGTTTAACCTTGTACGTCTGTTAACTCGCTATTATGGCGTGGCCTATGGCTACAAGAAAGGGATTGATATCGTTCAAGATATGGGCGGTGGATTCCTGCAAAAACTGACAGAAGGAGCATCGATTCTAGGCCTGTTTGTTATGGGGGCGCTGGTCAATAAATGGACTCACGTCAACATTCCACTCGAAGTTTCGCGGATCAAAAACCAAACCACGGGTGTGGAAGATATCACTACTGTTCAGATGATCCTCGACCAATTAATGCCTGGATTAGTTCCTCTATTGCTGACCTTCGCCTGTATGTGGCTGTTACGCCGTAAAGTGAATGCTTTATGGATCATTATCGGCTTCTTCGGTTTAGGTATTCTGGGTGCTTGGTTAAACTTCTTAGCGCCATAATTTCTGTTAAATAATAAAAAAGGGAGGTTGCAGCCTCCCTTTTTTACTTTTAAGCTTGGTAATTCGTCCACTTAGTCATGGGTACTCAAATGACCTTAAATGATGTCGTTTTAGCCATTATCATTTTGATCATGCTTGTATACGCAATCTATGATGAATTTATTCAAGGAACACTAAAAGGCAAAACTCTATTAAAAGTTAACTTAAAACGTAAACATCGAGTGGATGCCATCATTTTTATTGTTCTCATTTGTATAGTCATTTATACAAATATTGTTCGACATGGTAATTTATTAACCACTTATTTATTAATGATTACTATTTTTATGGCTATTTATTTAGCTTTTATTCGTCGCCCAAAAGTATTTTTTAAACAAACCGGCTTTTATTTAGCCAATACGTTTATTTTATATGAGCGAATTAAAACAATGAATTTATCTGAAGATGGTATTTTAATGATTGGATTAGAGCAAAAGAAAGTCCATATTCAAGTCAACCATCTTGATGATTTACAAAAGATTTATGATTTTTTTATTAATCATAAATAACTACTTTATATATTGGTATAAATATTAAGGTTAATTAAATGTTTAATTAACCTTAACTTTGTTAATATCGAAAATGAAAATTATTCTCATTTAAAAAATATATTTATTAATAATTAATATTTTGCCTTTATTAAAATCTATGATATCTTTCGTCCCACGTCATTGGGGAGTAGCCTGTTCTGGAATGTATTCTTTCCAGAAAATCCGTGTCAACATACTCGTTTGTTTTTAAACGTGGTGCGGATGCCATTTATTGGTTGGCAAGACCATAGACACATAAATACGCCTTTTGGTTGGGGGTAATTTATGTGTATATGGAAACACCCAACCGAGATTATTGTTATGAGCTTTTACGCAACTCTCATCCTCGCCTTCGCGCTCTCTATGGATGCTTTCGCTGTCGCTATTTGTAAGGGCGCAGTGCTCCATAAACCTCGTTTTCGTGAAATTCTTCGTACTGGCTTTATCTTTGGTTTTATTGAAGCTATCACACCGATCATTGGCTGGGGCATTGGTATTTTAGCCAGCCAGTATGTTATCCGTTGGGATCACTGGATTGCGTTTGCCCTGCTATTCATTCTTGGCGGACGTATGATCTGGCAAAGTCTAACCACCAAAGATGAAGATTGCTGCGCTAAACCATCTAGTCACAGTGCAGGAAATTTAGTGTTATCTGCCATCGCCACCAGTCTTGATGCTATGGCAATTGGTTTAGGTCTGGCTTTCCTGCAAGTAGATATCGTCCATACAGCGATGACTATCGGCTTAACCACGATGATAATGGCCACAATTGGAATGATGATTGGCCGTTACGTAGGTCCATTATTAGGAAAAAAAGCAGAGATTTTAGGCGGGCTGGTGCTTATTGCGATTGGATTTAATATCCTCTTTGAGCATCTCGAATTATTTATGTACGCACCATGATCTTCCTGTTCCCCCTGAGTCATTCAGGGGGAACAGTTTGAGATTTAATACGGGTTTTAGTCTTTATATTGATAAACTCGGATCAGAAAATCAGCAGTATAATCTTTCACGTTTTCCTGCTTTAATTGCTGTTTCACCTCTTCAGAAGCTCGCCATGCAAACGGCGTCATCTCTAACAATGCAAATGCCTCTTCTCCTTCAAGATCCATCACATAATTTAAGCGAGTCTCATCAATCAATTTAAAGTCTGGAAGGTCTTCGTCTTTTGCAGGGTGTAATTTCACTTCATCATAAATCAAGGCTTTTAATTCTTGCAGATGTTCTGCTGCCGGCGTTACCGTAATTAAAATTCCCATTGGTGTTAATACTCGGCTTAATTCTTGCGCCTTACAGGGTGCATAAATACGAATAATGGCACTCAAACTCGAATCCGCAAACGGTAAACGATGACTTGAAGCAACACAGAAATTAACTGATTTATAGCGCTTAGCAGCAAAACGGATTGCCACTTTCGATACATCCAGCCCATACACACTAACAGATTTAGATGCCGCCTTTAATGACTGAGCAAAATGATCAGTGTAATACCCTTCCCCACAACCGATATCGAGTATATTTTCACTGCTCTCAGGTAGATATTGAGCGAGCTTGTCAGCGACCTTATCGCGCATTGGCTGATAATGACCCGCATCTAAAAACTGACGACGAGAAACCATCATTTCTAGGCTATCACCTGGATCTTTAGAACGCTTATGCTGTACAGGGAGCAAGTTAACATAACCCTCTTTGGCACAATCAAACTGGTGATTTGCTTCACAACGATAGCTACTGTTAATTAAATTGAGGGGTTTAAAACACAAGGGGCATTGATAATTCATATGGTTACACTGATTTAAAAATAATGCTCAGTATACCATATAAGCTGTCAAGCAGCGCCATGGAATTATACCCCATGGCACCGTGACGTAATCTAGAGGAGTATAGCGAACTTATTTACCTGCTTTAGCCGCTTCAGGTGCTTTGACTTCACCTGACTGTTTCACTTCACTCTTTTTAACTTCTTTTTTACCATGCTCTGCTTTGGCAACTTCGTGCGTTTTCACACCATGGTTTACATGTTCAGTTTTTGCAGTGGTATTTGCTAATGCAGCACCAGAAACAGCTAATGACAGAACAGTCGCGATTGCTAATAATTTTTTCATTTTGAACGCCTTATTTAAATTCAAACTAACGAGTAATTGATATAAAACTTATATTTTGGTGTAGCTAAAAATTTAAATGGCTTTTTCGGCACTTTTATCTTTAGTTGCACTCACTTTTTTCTCAGTTTTCACTTTTGCGTGATGAGCTTTCGCTGAGTGATGAGCGACAGCAATTGGCGCTACTGGCTCAGTTTTGGTTGTTGTATTTGCTAATGCAGCACCAGAAATAGCTAATGACAATACAGTTGCGATTGCTAATAACTTTTTCATACTAAGTACCTTAAGATTAATTTATTAAGCAAGGATGTTCTTGCCACATTAATAAATCATATCTACAGATCATTTCGCAATAGGAGAATATTAAAGATTCTTAAGTTTTTTATAGGTTATTTTAATGAATAAATATTTTAATTTTGTTGATACTCCATTTACTTTTAAAGATTAATTTTTAATCGTTTTTTAACTTGCCAATAATTTTATTTTTCAATACATATCAAACAGATAAATTAAAATAAATCTTGGTGTTAATTTTTTGATTTTGAAAATCATCTTCATTCCAATTTATTTGATATCTATTTTTTCTTCATTTTTTTAAAAAATTCACTTTTCATCTTGCCAATTTAATAAAGTTTCTTTTTTTGAAGATAGGCTGACTTTTATTTTTATCTAAAAATAACTATTTCTGTTTACTTTAAACAAAAAAGCCATTCAACTTTGAATGGCTTTAAATTCACTATATTCAATTTAAAAATTAAAAATGAGCAAACTCAGGAATCGGTTTACGTCCATGAGCCTCTAAAAAGTCTAAAACACGGCGTGGTGTGGTATTCAAAATCCGGGACTCTGGAAAATCAATGGATTTCAACATCTCAACCACTTCATCAAAACGCCCTAAATAACTGACATGATGTGAATCTGAGCCTAAAGCAACCCAACCGCCTGCTTCTTTCACCGCTTTCGCTATTTCTATGCAGTTCTTCTTACTACCCGCTCTAGAATGCAAGAAAGAGGAGTTATTCATCTCTAGTGCTACGTTGCTCTCTTTAGCAGCTTGGGCTACAGCTTTAATATCAATTGGGTATTTAGGGTTGCCAGGGTGAGTAATAATTTGCACTTTTCCGCTACGAATAGTCGCAATCATCGCTTCTGTATTGTCTTCTAGACTTTGTGGTTCTAGAACTGGCTCATGGAATCCTGCTAGAATAATATCTAGATGACGAGCAATCTTTTCATTGCAGTCTGTCTCACCCTGCTTATTTTTAATGTTTGCTTCAATTCCATATAACAAACCAACACCATTAACAATGCGCGGCAATATTGGCATATTGCCAAAATGCCATTCATGTGGGGCATCTTGCATTTCAGGGCCATGATCGGTAATGGCAAATAGTTTCATTCCTCGAGCGGCAGCTTCCGCAAAGTATTCATTAACAGTGCTAAATGCATGGGTGCTGGCAATGGTGTGCGCATGTAAATCAACTTGATACATAAAATATCCTTCTAATTCTTCTATTTGCCTTCTGACATTATTCAGATTGAAAAGGTTATCCCAAGCTAACATATCGCCACCAAGGATTCGATAACAATTCTGTTAAACCGCACTTATCGGATCTCTATTGTAAATTGCAGTTTATCTGACTCCTATTTAGCCAATAAAAAAGCCCGCTTCATTCGTGCGGGCTTTTATTCACTAAATATGGTTTAGTTAACCAAAATACGCTTATTGGTTGCACCCCATAATATGGACATTTCAGTAAACAGCGCGCCGCTAATATCTTCAACCTCTTCAGCGGTTATTTCCCCTTTTCCTTGTTTACCAAAAAAGACAACCTCATCTCCTGGTTGTACATTTTTAATATCAGTAACATCGACCATCACAGTATTCATGGATGTTTTTCCAAGAACAGGCACACGTTGCCCATTGATTAAAACATGCCCAGCATTACTGAATACGCGACGGTAGCCATCCGCATAACCGACAGGAATATTTGCTAATACAGAATCACGCTTCAGTGTATAAGTTCTGTCATAACCAACGGTATTTCCTTTCGGATAGTGATTCACCGCCGCAATATTCGATTTAAATGTCATCACGCGTTTGTAGTCCTTAGTGGCAACCGTATCACCATAAAAAATACCACCAACACGCACCATATCCAACCACGATTCTGGTACGGTCAATGTTGCATAAGTATTCGCAACATGCAGAGTAACATCTTCGCGTTTCAATCCTGTCACATTCAGAACTTGTTGAGACTCTTTTTTGAATTTAGCCAGATCTTTTCGGATTTGTGCTTCATCCTCTTCAGGATAGTGAGACATAATCCCGACGATTTTTAAATTAGGTAACTGCGAGATTAGCTTAGCTTGTTGCAATCCTTCAGTATTACTGACTTCCAAACCATTTCGTGACATTCCTGCCGAGTTCAATGCAAGGTGAATCGGAATAACTTTGCCCTGTTTTGCCGCTACCGCATTTAAGCGCTGCGCCATTTCCAAGTTACCAATTAATTCTTCTACATTAAATTCAGTGGCTTGAGCCATTTCTTTTTCAGTGGCGTTACGCACTCGCATTAAACGACCTTTAAAGCCTAAATCACGAACTTGCTTCAATTCTGTGTTGCTAGTTAGCCCAATGCATTGAACATTATTTTCAATCATTACTGGGGTAACTAACGTCAGGTCATGCCCATATGCATCCCCTTTTAAAACAGCACACATTCCCGCTTTATCACCCAATAATGCTTGTACTTTCTTGATATTGTAATCCAATGCACTGTGAGAAATTTCTATCCATGCATTATTAACTAGTGCAGGTTGAATCTGTGCAGATGGGGTTTCTATGATGTTGGTTTTCGCAGGTTGCTGACATGCAGTCGCCACCAGCAGAGGAAGAAGAGCAAGATATTTCAGACGAAATGCCACGTTGTTATCCTTAGCCATGGATCAGTGAGTTTCCCCTCACCTTTATTATTATGATTACGGGGAGTGAACATATACTTTCGATGTATATAGACTACTGATAATAACAATATGAATTAATTGAACAAGCAATAATTACCAACATTTGAATAAAAAATCACTTTAAGTGAATTTATAATGAAAGTCACTCTGGAATTTCTTTTCTCATATCTTGTTTACTGCAATACAACTACCTCTAAACTGCCTCAATAATGTTTTTTACGAGGCTGCTCTCATAATCATTTTTTCTGCTTTAAATTACCTTGTTCGGGGTATGTTTTTCTTTTTGGATAATATTATTCTGGGTGCGTTTGTGTTTGGGGCTTGTGTTTTAATCCTCAGCCTTGTTGACTGTTCCGTTATCTCGTTTTTAACGCACGTTATTTTAACTAATAAGGGAAACTATGAATTGGATAATTCAAAAGATAATGAATCCTCTTACAGGAGGAGTTGGTTCCGCCTTAGCACTCAATGGTGCTATATCGCTTATCGTTCCATCTCTGATTTTAACAACCACTAATATTTATATTCTAGCGGCTATACTCAGCGTTATTTTCATCTATATCTCGATAAAATATGATTGAGTTTTTCCATCCACAAACAACACAAGCACTCAGCATATTTTACTTTACGCTTATTCTTGCTTACTTAGTTATTCACCTTATTTGGGAGCATTTTGATAAGTTTGCCGAAAATTTTTCGTTAATTCGTTTACCTCAAAAGGTGGCTGTTATCTATACCGCCGCCACCTTTGCGAGTAATTTATTTTTAATCGTGATTATGTTTAACCTAGATAACCCACTCAAAAATGATAGCGTCATGATTTTGCCGTTAAGCCTCGCAGGGCTAACTGGCCTATGCTATTCGTTAGGGGCTATTGTTCCTAGAAAGAAAGCAACTCATATTTAAAGTTCACTAATATGGACTTTAAATCATCTTTATACTGGCTGTGTCCCTATTTAAGGACGCTATGAATAAGAATGGAGTTCAATGAGTCTACGTTGAAAAAATTAAGGAAATGACAAGGTAGAAAGCAGCAACTAATCTCAAAGCAATACATTAGCAACAAAGGTAAAGAGCTAGAATGGTAATTCAATTAATGAAAAAACAAAAAGGCACCAGTAACTAACTGATGCCTTTGAATTTATCGACAACTAAACATTGTTATCAACAATAACTCTATTATTCCCACTCAATGGTCGCTGGTGGCTTGCCACTGATGTCATAAACTACGCGGGAAATGCCATTCACTTCATTGATAATGCGATTAGACACGCGACCTAAGAAGTCATATGGCAAGTGAGCCCAGTGAGCAGTCATAAAGTCGATGGTTTCAACTGCACGCAGAGAAACAACCCAGTCATACTTACGACCATCACCCATTACGCCAACAGAGCGCACTGGTAAGAATACGGTGAATGCTTGGCTAACTTTATTGTACAGATCCGCTTTGTGCAGCTCTTCGATAAAGATAGCATCTGCGCGACGTAGCAGATCACAATACTCTTTCTTCACTTCGCCCAGAACACGAACACCTAAACCTGGGCCTGGGAATGGATGACGATACAGCATATCGTATGGCAGGCCTAACTCCAGACCAATCTTACGCACTTCATCTTTGAACAGCTCTTTCAAAGGTTCAACCAGACCCAGCTTCATATCTTCCGGTAAGCCACCCACGTTATGGTGAGATTTAATAACGTGCGCTTTACCTGTTGCTGATGCCGCAGACTCGATAATATCTGGGTAAATCGTTCCTTGAGCCAACCATTTGATATTTGGCAGCTTAGACGACTCTTCATCGAACACTTCGATAAATACGTGACCAATTTTCTTACGCTTAGCTTCTGGATCTGAAATGCCAGCCAGTGCGTTCATAAAGCGGTCTTCTGCTTTCGCGTGGATGATGTTCAGGTCAAATTTACCTTGGAACATTTCCATGACTTGGTCAGCTTCATTTAAACGCAATAAACCGTTATCAACGAATACGCAGGTCAGGCGCTTACCAATCGCACGATTTAATAATAGCGCAGTAACAGAAGAATCCACACCGCCAGACAGTGCTAACAGAACATGGTCATCACCGATTTGTTCTTTCAGGCGAGCAACGGTATCTTCGATAATTGCGGCTGATGTCCACAGCGCTTCACATTGGCACAGATCCAATACGAAACGTTTTAAAATATTTAAACCTTGATGAGTGTGAGTCACTTCTGGGTGGAACTGAACACCGTAGAAACGCTTCTCAACGTCAGCCATGATGGCATATGGACAGCTTGGCGTGCTTGCAATCGTTTTGAAGCTAGACGGGATAGCGGTCACTTTATCGCCATGGCTCATCCACACATCTAAAACTGGCTTGCCATCTTCGTTCAGCGCATCTTGGATGCCGCGGAACAGGTCGCAATCTTCCAGAATTTCAACGTTCGCATAACCAAACTCACGTTCGCCAGACACTTCAACCGCACCACCTAATTGCATGGACATAGTTTGCATGCCGTAGCAGATACCTAAAACAGGGACGCCCGCATTAAATACATACTCTGGTGCACGTGGGCTATCCGCTTCTGTCGTACTTTCTGGGCCACCAGACAAGATAATCCCGTTAGGATTAAACTCTCTGATTTGCTCTTCGGTTACATCCCACGCCCACAGTTCACAGTAGACGCCAATTTCACGGATACGACGCGCAATCAGCTGAGTATACTGAGAGCCGAAATCAAGGATAAGAATGCGATGCTTATGGATATTTGTAGTCATTTGAGGAGAATTCCAGCAATTCAAGTCAAAATAAAAGGTGGTGACGCCATCAATATGGGCGCCACCCTGAAACTTTTTGATTACTGTTTTAAAAGATAATAGCACCCCGAAATGGCGTTATTATCCTAAACAATAATTACTGCCCTAAGCGATAGTTAGGAGACTCTTTAGTGATAGTCACATCATGAACGTGGCTTTCTTGAATACCTGCTCCACTGATACGCACGAATTCAGCTTTCGTTCTCAGCATATCGATAGTACCGCAGCCTGTCAGACCCATACATGAGCGTAAGCCACCCATTTGTTGGTGAATGATCTCTTTTAAGCGACCTTTGTAAGCCACGCGACCTTCGATACCTTCAGGCACCAGTTTATCTGCTGCATTATCAGATTGGAAATAACGGTCTGAAGAACCTTTAGACATTGCCCCCAGAGAACCCATGCCGCGGTATGCTTTATAGGTACGACCTTGGAACAGGATAGTTTCACCCGGAGATTCTTCGGTACCTGCAAACATGGAACCGACCATCACACACGCTGCACCTGCCGCGATAGCTTTAGAGATATCGCCAGAGAAGCGGATACCACCATCTGCAATAACAGGAATGCCAGTGCCTTCTAATGCACCCGCGGCTTCAGCAATTGCCGTGATTTGAGGTACACCCACACCAGTCACGATACGAGTCGTACAAATTGAACCTGGGCCGATCCCCACTTTCACTGCGCTAACGCCAGCGTCTGCTAACGCTTTCGCGCCTTCCGCTGTTGCAACGTTACCACCAATGATTTGCAAATCAGGGTATTTTTGGCGAGTTTCACGAATACGCTGTAAAACCCCTTCAGAATGACCGTGTGATGAGTCAATGAGCAGAACGTCAACGCCTGCTGCAACCAGTGCATCAACACGTTCTTCGTTACCTGCGCCGGCACCAACAGCCGCACCCACACGCAGACGACCTTGCTCGTCTTTACATGCGTTTGGTTTACGTTCTGCTTTTTGGAAATCTTTAACGGTGATCATACCTAACAGATGGAAGTTATCATCGATAACTAAGGCTTTCTCAACACGTTGCTCATGCATTTTTTGTAAAACGACTTCGCGTGCTTCGCCTTCTTTCACGGTGACTAAACGCTCTTTTGGCGTCATCACCGCAGTTACTGGTTGGTCTAAATCCGTCACGAAACGTACGTCACGACCTGTAATAATACCCACTAAAGAATTATCTTTAGAAACCACAGGATAACCCGCGAAACCATTACGTTCAGCCATTTCTTGCACTTCACGAATTGTGGTTTCTGGGGTAACAGTGACAGGATCAGTCACGACGCCGCTTTCATGTTTTTTCACACGACGGACTTCTTCAGCTTGGCGCTCAATGGACATGTTTTTATGGATAAATCCAATACCACCTTCTTGAGCCAGTGCGATAGCCAGATCAGATTCGGTGACAGTATCCATCGCTGCGGAGAGCATAGGAATGTTCAGGCGGATTTTTGCGGTCAGTTGAGTGGACAGATCTGCCGTGTTTGGCAGTACAGTTGAGTGTGCAGGGACGAGTAAAACATCGTCGAAAGTTAGTGCTTCTTTTTTAATGCGTAACATAGGCAATATCCCACCAGGCAGCGTTATGAAAGGTATAAAATATTGCCGCGGCATTATACACACCGTAATCGGTTGCTTCCAGCACTTTTTTCAAAAAAAACTTGATAAGTCCGTCGGCTACGTTAGTATCAGTCAATTAAGTCATTGTTTTAAAGTTTGATCTAGCTCACATGTCGACTCAACAAAATAGCGCAATTTACTCAGTCAGCAAGCTCAACCAAACGGTAAGAGAACTTCTTGATACCCAAATGGGACGAATTTGGTTAACGGCCGAAATATCCAATTTTTCGCAACCAAGTTCGGGACATTGGTACCTGACACTCAAAGATGATCGTGCCCAAGTTCGCGCGGCGATGTTCCGTGGGCAAAATACTCGCGTCACTTTCCGTCCGCAAAATGGGCAACAGGTGTTAGTCCGTGCCACTGTCACACTGTATGAGCCGCGTGGAGACTATCAGCTAATCATTGAAAGCATGCAGCCCGCTGGTGAAGGTTTATTGCAACAGCGCTTTGAGCTACTCAAACAAACCCTCAATGCCCAAGGGCTATTTGATGTTATTCACAAGCAGGCCTTACCATCTCCAGCAAAACGTGTGGGGATTATTACCTCTGCAACCGGTGCTGCCCTGCATGACATTTTAAATATCCTGCATCGCCGTGATCCATCCCTACCCGTAGTTATCTACCCGACGGCAGTTCAAGGGGATTTAGCGCCGGCACAAATCGCCAGAGCCATCGAGCTGGCAAACCTACGCAATGAATGCGACGTTCTCATTGTGGGGCGTGGAGGCGGGTCACTGGAAGATTTATGGGCATTCAACGAAGAGGTCGTAGCGCGCGCTATTTTTGCTAGCCGATTACCAATCATAAGCGCCGTTGGGCATGAAACGGATGTGACCATCGCCGATTATGTTGCCGACGTACGCGCACCTACGCCATCTGCAGCCGCAGAGCTTGTCAGTCGCAATCAAACAGAAATGCTTCGCCAATTGAAATCAGGGCAACAGCACCTAGAGATGGCGATGGATTATTATTTGGCAGCTCAGCAGCAACGTTTCGCACGTCTTCAGCACCGTTTACAGCAGCAACACCCACAATTACGCCTTGCTCGGCAACAAAATCAGCTTTCAGCCTTACGCCAAAAACTGACCAATGCCATCAGCCGCCAGCTACAATTTGCCTCCTTTACATTCGATAAAAACCAACGCCGTTTGATGCAAAATGACCTGCGCCCTCAATTGCAACGCCAACAGCGCCAATTGCAGCAAACTCAATACCATTTGCAGAATATGCTGACCCAGTTAGTGAATAACTACCGCCAGCGTTTTGCTGTTGCCTGCTCAAAAATGGAGGCTGTCAGCCCTCTTGCTACCCTCGCCCGAGGTTTCAGTATCAGCGAAACCACGGATGGCGCGGTATTAAAAAAAACCAGCCAGGTGAAATTAGGTCAACAGCTCAAAACTCGCTTAAATGATGGATGGGTTGAAAGCCAAGTTACCAATATTCAGAAGGTTCGAGCAAAAAAATCACCCAAATAGCCGTTTTTTAAAATATTCCGCGCCATCTCGAATGGCGCTATCTGCCGTTGGCATAAGGCGCGAATAATGCAAAAAGGCATGTAGCACTCCTGGATACATTTTATATTCACAAGGTATTTTATGTGATTGGAGCGTTTGAAATAATGTTGCGCTATCATCAAGTAACGGGTCATATTCCGCACTTGCAATAAAACATGGTGGAACATCTCGCGTAAGATCGTTATTGAACAAGCAATAGTAAGGTTCTTCACGGCTTCCTTGTTCGCCTAAGTATGCATTGTCATACTCTTGGAGTTCTTCTCGTCTTAGCCCATCCCATTCACCACCATATAAACGGCGGCTGCCGGAATCTTGTAAACCATATAACCCATACCACAGTAAAACTGCGCAGATATCACCACAGTAGATTCGTTTATCTCGCAACCATAACACGGTAGCAAGAGATAACATCGCGCCAGCAGAATCCCCCGCAAATCCAATGTGATGCATATTTAGCGCATATTTTTCAGCATGTTGATAATAAAACTGGCATACCGCCGTCGCTTCTTCAATCGCTTGAGGATAACGTGCTTCAGGGGAAAGTGAATAATCAATACCGATGACCGTACAGCCAGAATACAACGCTAATAAACGCATAATTCGGTCATGAGTATCAAGATTGCCGAGGATAAACCCGCCACCGTGTAGATAAAACAGTGTGGCAGGTGTATGTTCAATAGGGTGATAAATTTTCGTGACAACGTCACCTTTGACGGTTTTAACCGTCATGTTTTCAACACGAAAAAGTTCAGGTGCGTTGGCGTTCCAATAACGGCGATCTTCGTTATAAGCAATACGCTGAGCGTCATAGCTTCCATCAGTTGGCTCAGCTGGTATCTGTTGTTCATAATATTGAATAACTTTTTGCATTTCTGGCGAAATTAAATCAAGCACATTGATTTTATTGATAGTTTTCATTGCAATCTCCATACTTTTATTAGTTGATTGTAATGAATCCAAAGGGATAAACTGAGAGTCGAGTATCCAATATTGAAAAGCGTTTAGATAATAAGCCTATCAATCTTCCTTAGAAAGTAAGACTAAAAATAATACTAAACGCTTTCCGTTAGCAATTTCCTGATTAGAAGCGCACTTGACCGCCAATCATATAACTGCGCCCTCTTCCCGTTTCATTGTTTCTGCCGCGTTCTTCCATCACTGCGCCAGAGTTCGCACGGTTTAGCACGTCGGTGTAGTTTTCATTAGTGAGGTTATTAATCGCCATCATTAATTTGAAATGTTTATTGATTTCATAGTCTGCGTACAGATCAACGATAGTTGGCTGTTTTTCATACTTTTCCGTCATTGCATCCCCGTTCATGTCACCGTCAGGAATTGGACTGATACGTTTAGATGGACCCGTCCATGTCACTGTCGAGCCTACGGTCAGTTTTTCATCAAACAGGCGAACTCCCGAATCTAAAGTCACGTAATATTCAGGTAATTGAGTAAAGTCCCCTGCACTAAATACCGATGTACTGTTGATTGATACTGGTTGTTTGCCAGACTCTTTGGTGTAAGAAACCATGGAGTAAAACACGCCAGCATCGTAGTTAGCTTGCAACTCATAACCGCGCAAATTAACATCTCGAGGGTCGTTCACATACATATCAGCACGTTGAAAAATATCTGGATTTTCTTTATCCCACACATCATCGTTAATTAAGCACCAATCAAATTCTTCTTGAGAGGTTGCACGGCATAACATGAAGGATTTACTGGTAATGTAGTCTTTAATATGAGTATGGAACCACAGTGCTTTTAGGTTAAATTGGTCTCCTTCCACCACTAGGTCCGGCTTGAAACTATTAAAACCAATTTGCCAAGTTTGTGCTTTTTCCCCTTTTAAGAATGGATTCATACTCTGACCGCCATTTTGGGAGAAAAAGGCTTCTTGAGAATTTGGCGCACGCATCGAATGCGCGTAACTCACAAATGGCTGAAATTCAGGAATAATTTGTGCCGAAACTAACACTCCTGGGTTAATACCACTTTCTCGTAAATTTAACGTACTGGCTTCTTGAGGGAAGCATTTCTCAGTTTCATCACAAGCGGGTTTATACCCTTGAACGCGATAATTTAAATAATTGAGGTCGAATGTAGCAGTATAAATATCGTACTGCGCCTCAAATTGCGTATACAAGCTCGCAATATCTTGTGTGCCACTCGGCGAGAATGGGTTGTAAGTAATCGTATTTGGATCTTCTACAGGCTTTGTGATTTTTTGGTATTTGGTCTTCATTAATTTCGAACCAATCTGCCACTTAAAATCAGTGTCACCATAAGAAAAACGGCTGGTATTGGAAATATTAATACTGTCAGATTTATTCTCTGATTCGGCGTCTTTTAATGCACCACCAATTGGCTCACCTTGGAATTTTTGGGTATTAAATCCATGGCTCGCCAGCACTTCCACATCAATCAATTCGTTAATTGGCGTGTATTTATATTTAAGATAATAATCTTCACTATTAATCTTACGGCTGGTTAATTTATTTTGTAAAAATCGACCGCTGAATTCGACTTCATGGCTATCATTCGGTTTATATTTTAATTTGGTTAATTGGGATTGCGGTTTTTGTTTGAATGTCGGATCCGTTGCAAATTCATCTGTATCAAATCCATCACCATTTTTATAACTGCCTGGGATATTGTGCCCACTCACGGCAATTAAGCCGCCAAAATACCCATCACCCTCATTTAATAATGATTTTCCCGCGACAGAAACCATGCCGTTATAGCCGAGTCCATTATCTCCCCAGCTCCCTTTGCTACGTACTCCCCACAAATTATCTTTGAAAATCACATCATCAATCGATAAGGTTCGAAAGTTGGCGCTTCCCGCTAAGGCGTTAACGCTGTTGCTGCCATTCAATTGCCCCTTTTCTACCTCAACCTCCACAATAAAGTTAGGGTCAATAAGTGAACCAAAGTCATTACTCGGCTGCATACCGTGAGTGAATTTACTCGGCGATATTCCGTAATAGCTTTGTGTGACACCATCCACCATCATGTTTACGCGCCCAAAGCCACTCAGCCCGCGAATATTCACATTGATGGTGCCTTGGCTCGCATCCATTTGGGTATAGGTTCCGGGCATCGAACGGATAATCTTATCCATGGATTGCAATTTATTTTCGGTGCCGACTGCGCTATAGGCGCCTGGTTTTTCCAATGCTTTGACCAACGGCGTTTGTTTTTGCGCGCCCGACACTTTTAATTGGCTAAAATTAACCACATCATCTTTCTGTTTATTTGTCTGCTGTGTGTTTTCAGACAAAGCGAAGCCGTGGAAGCCAGCGGAAATAGTCCCAGCCACCATGATTATTATTTTATTATTCATTAAACCATTCCTGTAAACGTACTGATAAAACAGTCGCTCACATTGCAAACGCAGAATAAAAATAATGTCTGCGAATAGGATCAGCTACAGTGTTTATAAACCGTACAGCTGATCCTTAATAGCCTTATTTTTGGCTAATTATTATGGGTAACGCTATTTTAAATCTGGAAAATATTTTGCTTTATTTTCTAACATCAGAATAAAGCTATATTCTCTCGCAATATCATCCAAAGCATTAAAGCGGCCGGATTTTCCACCGTGTCCGGCATTCATATTGGTTTCTAATAACAATAAAGAATTGCCTTGTTTCAGCTCTCGCAGTTTTGCTACCCACTTTGCAGGCTCCCAATATTGTACTTGAGAATCATGCAGCCCTGTGGTGACCAAAATATGCGGGTAATGTTGGGCTTTGATATTGTCATATGGGCTATAGGCTTTAATGCGCCAGTAATCTTCCTCATTCTCTGGATTACCCCACTCATCATATTCCCCTGTAGTCAGTGGAATTGAAGGGTCAAGCATGGTCGTGACAACATCAACAAATGGCACTGCAGAAACCACACCTTCATACAGATCAGGTGCCATATTGACAACAGCGCCCATCAGTAAGCCACCTGCGCTACCGCCCATGGCATAGACATGACCTTTTTCCCCATAGCCTTGCGTCAACAAGGCATTAGTCACATCAATGAAGTCCGTAAAGGTGTTCATCTTATGGACGGTTTTACCCTGAATGTACCAATTCTTTCCTAAGTCCCCTCCACCACGAATATGGGCAATAGCATACACAAATCCGCGATCAAGCAGGGATAAGCGAGAAGAACTAAATGACGGATCGATACCATATCCATATGCACCGTAACCGTAAACCAGAAGTGGGTTTTTACCTTGTTTGAAACTATCTTTGCGATAAACTAACGAAACCGGTACTTTCACTCCATCTTGAGCAGTGATCCAAATACGTTCACTTTGATAATTCGCTTTATTGAAATCCTTCACTTCCTCTTGTTTTAATAGCTGTTTCTCTTGAGTCAGCATATTAATTTCATACACCGAGGATGGTGTTGTCATGGAGGAGTAGCCGTAGCGTAATTTATCCGTATCTGGCTCTGGGTTGTTACCAATCCACGCCATATAAGCCGGATCATCAAAGCTCACAGAATGCTCTTTGTGGGTTAACCAACTAATTTGTCGAATATTCACTAAGCCGTTTTGGCGCTCTTCAATCACCAACCAGTTATTAAATAACGCAAAATCTTCAAGGTCGACATCATCACGAGGCGCGATAAAGCTTACCCATGGTGCCGTGGCATTATCCGCAATATACAGCCCGAATAATGGATGCTGATGATTAGAGCGAATATAGAATTTGCCGTTAAAATGATCAGGGTAATATTCCACACCTGTTTTGCGAGGTTGTAGCACTATCGCATCACGTTCAGGTTGGTTTGCATCCAAAAGACGATATTCTGAGGTTTCGGTGCTGGTGATCCCAATCAGAATATAATCTTTGGAGGTGGATTTAGCTAAACTGACGAAGTAAGTATCATCTTTTTCTTCATACACCAATTTATCAGCGGATTGCGCTGTTCCATATTGGTGCTTAACCACTTGATAAGGCAATAGTGTTTGCTTGTCTTTATTAACATAAAACAGTGTGCGGTTGTCATTTGCCCACACAATATTACCGGAAGTGTTAGTTAGAACATTTTCTTGCCACTTTGCATCATCAACTTTACGGAACGAAACTGCATAATCATTACGACCTTGGCGGTCTTCAGCGATCGCTATCGTGGTGTTATCGGGGGAAATGGCTAGCGCCCCCATTCGGTAATATTCAGTACCTTCCGCACGTTGGTTACCATCAACCAAAACTGTCCATTCGCCATCACTATTAATTGGGCGTCTTTCATAAATGGAATAGTTTTTACCGGCGACAACGCGAGAACGGTATGTATAGCCATTGTAGTTGTATGGCACAGACTCATCATCTTGCTTTACGCGAGATAATAATTCGTCGTAAATTTCCTGTTTTAATGGCTCCCCCAATTCAAGCTGCTGCGTGGTGTAGGCATTTTCTTGATTCAGATATTCAAGGATCTCAGGAGCTTCACGGTTATCGTCTCTTAACCAATAATAGTTATCAACGCGTTGATCCCCATGAATAGACATAGTGTGGGGCTGTTTTTTCGCTATTGGTGCTAGCATTTTGTCCTCCGCAGCACTGCTGGCTGCATATAACCCAAGTAGTGTGACCACGCAATAAGTGGTGATTCTATTACTCATGGTTTTATTATGTATGGTTTTATGACGCATGGTGAGTCCAATCTATTTATCATTAAGAGTAAAATCAATAGGTAACCTGACTGTTATCCGCCCATTCTTAAGTATTTCTGCTGGCGGTACGGGTAACGGTGCCGCGCGAGATAACACCTGCTGCGCTTCTTTGTCTAAAGAACGTGTGCCTGATGAATTCGCTAGACTGCTATCAAGTAAAAAGCCTTGGCTATCTACCGTAAACATCACCACGGGTTTACCTACGCGATTACGCCTTCCTGCATCTTCAGGGTAACGTTTATATTTATTCAATTTTCCAAGCACCATCGCTTCCCACTCTTTTTGAAGGCTATCGAGGGCTTCGGACTGGCTATTAAGTTCCGCTGCAATTTGCTGGCTTTGGACAAGTGCCGCCGCATCGCTGGTCACTGGCGCATCGCTGGCTTTCGAATCTGTGGTTTGCACCTTCTTCACTTGCTGCTGTTCTTGTTTCTGCTTTTTCAACTCAGGCTTTGGTTTTTTCGCCGTTGTTTTCGTGAGTTGCACTTCCGCTTGCTCATTAACAGGCAGTGTGGGAATAATGGCGTCCTCTGCTTGTGCTTTATGGGATTCACTCGCCACTGCTAGCTCTTGAGTTTGACCAATGTTCACTTCCGTTAATTGTTTGGCTTGTGCTTCGATAGATAACTCCATCACCACCGAGGGCGGCGGCAGGGATTCTTCCCATCGCGCATTGTGTGTTACCCAGATAAAAAACCCCACAATGACAATATGCAGTGCCACGGCTAAAACCAGCCAGCCGCCCATTTTGGAAGTTCTACTCACATACCCACTTTCAAACGTTATTGTGCTCATATTCATCTTACGTGCTTTTACAGAGTTGCAAATGATAATTAATAACGAATGCAAATGGAAATTATTTGTAAATAAATGTGATGATTACTTCACAAAATTAACGATTTTAAATCATCATATTGCTTATCTTTGTTGATTATTTAGGCGTGTACCAAACATAATCCGCATGCAAGTTATCGATTTCCTCGCCTTGCTCCGAAATAATCAATACTTTCAATGGCTCATCTGGTGCTAAATCGAGCATATGTAACGGCACACCAATCGCTCGCGTTGCATGATAACCACCTGCAAATAACAATGCGGGAGCCGGAGCATCTAATAATCCTTGAGCCATCGCCCTATCTCTTAGTTGCTGGATCACCAGCATCTTTTTCGCTTGTTTATCATCCAACTCACCATTGTGTGAGCGTTTAATGGTTTCACTGATCAGTTCCTGAATAACAGGCTGAGTTGAATGTGTTCCTGTGATCGTAGGCGGATTGTCATAAGCCTTCAGCACAGCATCTCGATTAATATTCGCGGCTAAAACTGGGGATGGCTGAGCCAGTAAATACTTCACGAGTTCCCCATATTGCGCCCACGGCCAACCACTATTCCAATGTAAAATTTCTTGCAGTTTTTCATCTCGAATATACGGGTTCCCTTGCATCTGTTTTTGGACATTGTTAACTCGACTCTGTTGATCTGGGGTGAGCATTTCCAACAGCACCGCACCTTGAGGACGTATTTGCTGCATTTCCTGGGCGACCCATTGCTCAATTTGATGATGGTAAATATTGTCGTGTTTCTCCCCGACAATCACGCGAGGAGAGGCAGCAAGCTCTTGAATTAACTGCTGTGGAGTGATGGATTTGCCAGAATCCAAGTCA
The DNA here is from genome assembly GCF_009706505.1 of Providencia sp. wls1922. Taxonomy (NCBI): domain Bacteria; kingdom Pseudomonadati; phylum Pseudomonadota; class Gammaproteobacteria; order Enterobacterales; family Morganellaceae; genus Providencia; species Providencia sp. wls1922. Next base: position 38,331 of record NZ_WLUG01000031.1, read on the forward strand.
ATAATTTTTCCCACTTGTGTCAATTGAGGATCTAATTGCTGAGCGGGTTTTGGTGTTTGTGAGGTACATCCTAACTGTGTGAAACTCAAAACGAAAAGCATCCCTAAACTCAACAGTGAGGTGTTTTTCGTTAAATAATTCAAAGAACGTGCTGATATCATTATCTTTTCCATATAGTGACTTTGAAGCCATTCAAAATACAGATAATGATAATCATTTTCAAATAAAAAAGACTCCCATTAACCACAATGGAAGTCTTTATGCGGAACTCGATGATTAATCAATCATTCGAGAAACTATTATAATGAAGCTAATTACAGTGGATTCGTTTGAGCTTCCACTGCGGCTAACGCCACCATGTTGACAATACGACGAACAGATGCGATTGGCGTTAAGACGTGGACAGGTTTCGCAACCCCCATCAGTACAGGACCCACAGTAACACCATCAGAACTGGTGACGCGCAGCAAGTTATAGCTAATACGCGCCGCTTCCATATTTGGCATAATCAGTAAGTTTGCTGAGCCTTTCAGTGGGCTATCTGGCATCACATCTTTACGGATTGATTCAATCAATGCCGCATCCGCATGCATTTCCCCGTCAATTTCCAAGTTTGGCTCACGCGCTTTCACTAATGCCAGTGTATCGCGCATTTTTTGTGCTGAACCACAATCTGAAGAGCCAAAGCTTGAGCGAGATAACAGCGCAACTTTAGGCTCAATACCAAATCGACGAACGGTATCCGCTGCCATTAATGTGATTTCCGCTAACTCTTCTGGTGTTGGATCTTCGTTCACATAAGTATCTGCAATAAAGGTATTACCGGTTGGTAATAACAAGGCATTCATTGCCCCTGCAGTATGTGCACCTTCACGGAAACCGAACAGGTCTTTGACGACCTGGTAGTGTTCACTGTAGCTACCGATTGAGCCACATATCATCCCATCAGCTTCACCACGTAGAACCATGATACCGCCGATAATAGTTGGGTTTGCAACTAATGCACGGCGCGCCATTTCTTGAGAAACACCACGGCGTTTCATAATTTGATAATATTCTTGCCAGTACTCTTTAAAGCGTGGGTCATTTTCATTGTTGACCACTTCAAAATCTTTACCTAGCTCAATATGCAGACCCAGTTTTTGGATACGCATTTCAATCACGCTAGGGCGACCTACCAGAATAGGGAATGCTAAACCAAGAGAAACCAGCTCTTGAGTTGCGTGTAATACGCGCTCTTCTTCCCCTTCCGCTAATACGATGCGTTTTAGCTCTTTTTTCGCTTGGGAGAAAATTGGCTTCATAAATAAGTTTGTTTTATGAACAAACTGATTCAGTTTTTCAACATACGCATCCATATCCGTGATTGGACGTGTCGCGACGCCTGATTCCATTGCTGCTTTTGCTACTGCTGGCGCAATTTTCACGATAAGGCGCGGGTCGAATGGTTTTGGAATGATATATTCAGGTCCAAAGAATAAATCTTGGTTCCCGTACGCTGAAGCGACTTCTTCACTTTGTTCCGCCAGCGCTAAGTCAGCAATAGCGTAAACGCAAGCCAGTTTCATTTCTTCGTTGATTGTCGTTGCGCCAACATCCAGCGCACCGCGGAAGATGAATGGGAAGCACAGAACGTTGTTAACTTGGTTCGGATAGTCAGAGCGCCCTGTACAGATAATGGCATCTGGGCGAACTTCTTTTGCTAATGGTGGCAGAATTTCCGGCTCAGGGTTGGCTAATGCTAAAATCAGCGGGTCTTTCGCCATGGTTTTCACCATTTCAGGTGTTAATACGCGAGGACCTGAGCAACCTAAGAAAATGTCAGCATCAGGAATAGCATCCGCTAATGTGCGCTGACCATTATCGTCAATCGCATACGCGGCTTTAGTCGCATCCATTCGTTCATCGCGACCTTTATAAATCACCCCTTTTGAATCGCAAACGGTGATATTTTCGCGCTTTAATCCTAACGCCACTAATAAGTTCATACAGGCAATCGATGCGGCACCCGCACCGGATACCACTAAACGCACATCGCCAATGTCTTTTTTAACGATACGTAGACCGTTAATCACCGCCGCAGTACAAATAATGGCGGTTCCGTGTTGGTCATCATGGAACACAGGAATATTCATGCGTTCACGTAATTTTTGTTCAATATAGAAGCACTCTGGCGCTTTAATATCTTCGAGGTTGATACCGCCGAATGTAGGTTCCAGCGACGCGATGATATCAATCAGCTTATCAGGATCGGTTTCATCGACTTCAATATCGAAAACATCAATACCCGAGAATTTCTTAAATAGCACCCCTTTCCCTTCCATGACAGGCTTACCTGCCAATGCACCGATATTCCCTAATCCTAGTACCGCAGTACCGTTAGAGATAACCCCCACAAGGTTACCTTTCGCTGTATAACGGTATGCTTTTAGTGGTTCTTCTGCGATTTCTAGGCAAGGTACCGCTACGCCAGGAGAATAAGCTAAGGCTAGGTCACGTTGAGTGGTTAACGGTTTGGTTGGTGTTACAGTAATTTTCCCAGGATGAGGAAACTCATGAAAATCGAGAGCACTTTGTTTTAATTTATCATCCATCATCAAGTCCTTTCAAAATTTGGTAAGGTAAGAGCCATCACAGTATAAACACATCTTGTTAGCAAATCATGATCACGTCTATGATTTCCAGAAAAATCTTTCAGTTACAAGAAATTTACACAGATTTGCCACAAAAATACAATGGCGAATTTATAGACATACATAATATTGTTATTATTTTTATTCATATCATTTTTTAAATCACTTTAATTTTTTTCAATCTTAGTTATTATTTTTTTGAAATTAATGTATTATTCTAAAGCTCGTTTCTTTTTAGCCTTAATATATCCAGCTCCATAATATTCGCTCCCATTATTCATGCTTTTATGCGGCTAATTAATTCATCAATTAAGAATAATGATTTCATGTAATCTTAAATATATTATATTTTAACTATATCAATTCTAGTTAATCTAATAAGTTGTCAGACATAAAAAAGGAACCCACTATGTCTAATCACACGGTTATGATTATCGATGAACACCCTATCTTTCGTTTTGGACTGTCTCATTTATTAAAATCAAAAGCTGACTTTGACGTAACGGCAGAAGTTTCAAATAGTAAAGAAGCGCTGAATATCGCCACCAGCAAACAACCCAACATGATACTGATAGATACTATTCTTCATGGTAATAAAACATTCGAAACGATTCGATTACTACGTAAGCATTGCGCTAATAGTTATTTGCTGGTTCTTTCGCTCTCAACGATGAAGACTGATATCTACGCCGCTATCGATGCCGGTGCCCAAGGTTATTTATTAAAAAATAGCGAACTCGATATGTTGCTTAATAGTATGAAAAAAGCGATGGATGGACACCATGTATTTAGCGAAAAAGTTTATCAGCATCTGATTACTCGGCATCAATCTAAAGATCCACTCTCCACATTAACTCGCCGTGAATGCGAAATATTGCACGAAATGGCGGCAGGGTTAAAGAACAGAGAAATCTCTCAACTATTATTTATTTCTGAAGAAACCGTTAAAGTTCACATTCGAAATGTTTTAAAGAAATTACGAGTCCGATCTCGTTTAGAAGCCAGCTTAATATACATGCGTTCAAAATAATTTAATCTGATTTAATTTAATTAACGTAAGTTGCCTAAATTAATTATTTTATTATTTATATATAAAATTATGAATATTAACTCTGCCTTAGTTATTATTAAATCGCTTATTAGATTAATAAATCTTTTCGATTCAAAGGGGTAGACCATAATTGTATTTTCCCGCATTATGTATGGCATACATTGTTCGCCATCAGAGGAAAATCATATGTCCAACACCCCTGCATCCCCTTATATCATGTACGGAATTAAAAACTGCGATACCATTAAGAAAGCTCGCCGTTACTTAGACGATAACGCAGTCAGCTACCAATTCCATGATTACCGCGTTGATGGCATCACTGATGAACTCCTCTCTACATTTTTGCAACACATCGATTGGGAAACCTTGGTAAATAAACGAGGTACAACTTGGCGTAAGCTCAGTGATGAAGAGAAAAATGCAGTTGTTGATGCTGATAGCGCGAAAAAAGTCTTACTGGCTGAACCTGCGATGATCAAGCGCCCTGTTCTTGTTTCCGCTAATGGTCATTATCTTGTCGGGTTTAACACCGACGACTACAAAAAATTCACAAAATAAAGGTGACTCAATGAATTGCCCTGTCATTGAACTTGCAAAACAACTTATCGCCCGCCCCTCTATCAGCCCAGATGACCAAGGTTGCCAAGATTTACTCATCGAACGTTTGAATAAAATCGGCTTTACGGTAGAAAAAATGCCATTTGGGGATACTCTCAATTTTTGGGCTCACCGTGGTGATAATGGCAAAACTCTCGCCTTTGCGGGTCATACCGATGTCGTCCCTGCTGGGGATCACAGTAAATGGCAAACTCCGCCATTTACGCCAACAATTATCAATCAACATTTATATGGTCGTGGTGCTGCCGACATGAAAGGCTCTATTGCCGCCATGGTCGTTGCCGCTGAGCGCTTTGTAGAAAAACACCCAGCTCATACTGGTCGTCTCGCGTTTTTGATTACCTCCGATGAGGAAGCTAAAGCGACCCACGGAACCGTAAAAGTGGTAGAGACGTTACAAGCCCGTCATGAGCCAGTCGATTACTGCTTAGTAGGGGAACCATCCAGCCAGTCTGCGCTTGGTGACATCATTAAGAATGGTCGTCGCGGCTCTATCACCGCTCACTTAACTATTTTGGGCACCCAAGGGCACGTTGCCTATCCACATCTGGCGGATAACCCAGTACATCGTGCAACTGGCTTTCTGCAAGAGTTAGTCTCCACTAAATGGGACGATGGCAACCAATATTTCCCAGCTACCAGCATGCAAATAGCCAATATCAATGCAGGTACAGGCGCCGATAACGTCATTCCTGGTGAACTAAAAGTACAATTTAATTTCCGTTTTAGCACCGAACTGACAGATACCGTGATCCGCGAACGTGTAGTTGGCATGTTAGAGCGCCATGGGCTGAATTATCATTTAGATTGGTTCTTATCAGGTCAGCCATTCTTGACGGGCGACAGTGAATTAGTAAGTGCAACAGTACAAGCGATCCAAGAAGTCACAGGGCGCGCAACCACCTTATCTACCAGCGGCGGCACCTCTGACGGGCGTTTTATCGCCCAAATGGGTACCCATGTTATCGAGCTAGGTCCATTGAATGCGACAATCCATAAAGTGGATGAGTGCGTTAGCGTCGATGATTTACAACAGCTCGCCGTGATCTACGAACGTATCATGGAGCTACTATTACTATGACTCTCTCCATCGAGATGTTAACAGGGCACTCAACCGACCATTTAGTGACTTTGGGCGGTAATCACCGCCTACAGTTTAATACCACTAAAGCATTCCTTGCCATGCAGCAAGTGGCGGCACGCGCCGGGTTTAAACTACAATCCGCCAGTGCTTTTCGTGATTTTGCTCGTCAGCAGATCATTTGGAATGAAAAATTTGCTGGTAAGCGCCCTGTTCTTGATACCCACAGTCAGCCGTTAGATATTTCAACATTATCTGAAGGGGAATTATGTGAGGCAATCTTGCATTGGTCTGCGCTACCAGGGGCTAGCCGCCACCACTGGGGTACAGAGATTGATGTTTACGACCCGCTACGCATTCCTGCTGGACAAACTTTGCAACTAGAACCGTGGGAATATCAAGAAGAGGGATATTTTGCTGAGCTTAATCACTGGTTAACCGACAATATGGCGACCTTTGATTTTTACCGCCCTTTCACCGCAACTAATGCAGGTGTAGCGGAAGAACCTTGGCACATTAGTTATTGGCCGTTGTCTCATGAAGCTGAGCAGCTATTAACGCCAGGAATTGTTAGGCAGGTACTAACCGAGGAAGATATCAGTGGAAAAACCTGGTTATTAGATAACCTTGAGTATGTTTTCAACCGCTATATTAAAGTGCCTGAATGATTTATCTGTCACTCAGTCTCTTGCTGAGTGACAACTTTCCTTATTACGAACCTTCGTTATTCTGATCCGAATTTGACACATCCACGACAGGCAAGCGGTACATAAAAATCAGTAACCAACACATCCCTAAAAATAACCCAATTTTTAGCCAGCCATAGCTGACCACCCAAATCGAAAAAGCAAACGTAATAACAATTAATGTCATGGCTTTCGGTTTTACACCTTTTGGTAGCGCGCGATGCGTTTGCCAGTGACGTAAATACCCGCCGAACCATGAACGATATAGCAACCAGTTATGAAAGCGTGGTGAGGAACGCGAAAAACACCATGCCGCTAATAATAAAAAACAGGTCGTTGGCATGACGGGTAAAATAGCGCCAAGAAAAGCTAAGCCAACAGCAATCCATCCTACTGTAATGAATATGATTTTCTTTATATTCACTCAGGCTCTCCCGTTACAACAAAAAACATGGTTAAATGACCCCACTAAAACCTACCAACTGCGTCATGTGGGCAGGGCTACACATTATTATGATTAAAATAAGAAGGCAAATATGCATTGGTTAGCCGATTACTGGTGGATCATCCTACTGTTATTAGTCGGGGTCATTTGGAACTCAGTAAAAGAGATGATGCGACTCGACCCCAAAAAGTATTTAGATGACAAACCTGAAATTCCACCTCACAAAGATAATAATCACCTCTGGGATGATGAAGACGACGACTGGCCTAAAGACAAAAAGCGCTAATTTGTTGCCTTAAACTTTTCACCACTTCAGGGTAATAGTCATTCAGCCACTGCGCAACTTCGGCTCTTGCGTGTTTTAACCACTGTTTTTGCCCTACTAACCCTAAGTGCATAGCAATACACTCCACAGATAGCCCTTGATGATAATACTTCGCAAGGGTAGAACCTGTTATTTCAGCCGAATGTTGTTGCTGTAAAATCGCTAAAAAACGCTGTAATGACGGCTCACTGGCGGCTAACGAACGATGGTAGTCGCTAAAGCCGACCAATTCTAGCCAATCTCCAGCGTCAAGATGCTGTTCAAATGTGCTTTTCAGACTAAATTCATTCAGATCATGACGCCAGAATAGATCTCGCTCTAATCTCTGTTGCCCTAAATGGCAAATTGACTGCGCTTCTGCGGATAATGGCAATATCGCCATCGCCGTGAAACAACCGCTACTCGCCTCAACATGCCGCCCAATTCGCACGATCTGGAACCCTGATGATTGCCAAAAAGCCAATAATTCTGGGGTTAAACCAAAGCTGACCGATAGGAAGTCTAAACCGTCCTGAATGCCTTGCTCGATTTGCGATTCTAATAACCGGTAGCCAATTTTTTGGCGACGATATCCAGCATTTACAGCGATACGCATCACTCGTCGAGAACGTAATGTCGGGGCTTGAGGGAAATAGCAATGCGCCGCAAGGGATTGAGCAACCAGATTTCCCCGTGGGCGCCGCTGTCCTGCCCAAATTTGCCAGCTCAGTTTTTCATCTAAACCGCCTTCATCCACCATCCATACTGCGGCAATAACATCCTGATTATGATGGCTTGCGACAGCAAAGTGCTGGTGTTGCGCATCCAATAATCGGCGTAAATCTAACGGCGAAGTCCGATAATGCGCTGCGGTCAATAAACCATAAAATGCGTGGAGTTGTTTGGGATCATGAGCCAGTTGCTGCTGGCTAAGTGACTTAAGAATAATCGGTTCTGACACAACATTCACCGATATAGCGCTTTCCAATAATAAACTTTGGTTAATAACCTTTTCGAGCGGGTCATGTTCTGCAAAGCGAATCGGCTGAGTGAGCCACAGCGAGGTAAAATTTTCGAGGCTATCACAAAATTTCATCATAAACCCACGCCCCGTACCTTCATAACCTTCCACCGTCGTGGTCATAAGGACCCGAGGGAAAAAGGCGATAATCTGACGCAGGATATGGGAAGGAATGGCGGCAGCTTCATCAATAATTAGCCAATCAGCCTCAATTTTCTGCCCTGATTGGCAATAGTGAAGTAGCGCATCAGGCGCCCAAAATTTAAGTTCATGCTCTGCATATTCAGCAATCACACCAGTGGTCACTTTCGCTGGCGCACAACACCAACACACACCTTTCCATGCTTTTATCAGCATACCCGCAACGGTGGACTTGCCTCGTCCGCGAGGGGCTATTAACCCCCATACTCCGTTTTCTGCTGACAGCAATTGTCCAAGCGCATCTTGTTGCTGTTGGGTCGGCTGACCACTGGGTGCTATCCATTTGGGGTGATCGGGTAGCAAATTCAGTACGCCAGGTTGGTTTTGCTCCTCTCGCTGTTGATCAACAAACAGTACATCAGGGAGATTCTGGAAAGTGCGTTGTAAATGATGGACAAAATTCGGTGTGGGGATTTCACCAAATTGCTCATTCCATCTCACACTATCCTCATCATTTTGCTGCGCCCACAGAGATTGGGGTGGAGTGCAAAGCACCAACAAACTTCCTGCTTTTAGGGTTCCCGCTAAGATAGCCAGCGCTTCGCTGTGTAACCCTTTACGCGCATCAAAAATACCATGAACAAATTCACGACCAAGCAATAGTTGGGCTTTTTCTGGTGGAATGCTATTAGGTAATTCAGGTGAAATACAGAGCCAATCCCCTGCTAAGAAATCTTGAAATTCCTCAAGCTGAGATATGACCCACTCATGCTCCCCAGATAACACCAGCAAGCGGCGAAAACCGATATGATGTAGTTGCTCAACAATCGCTTGTAATGAATTTTTCATCGCCAAGATTACGATTTACCAATAAGTAATGACAGAATCCCTGCGGCAATCAATGGTCCAACAGGAACGCCTCGGAATAAGGCAACACCAATCACCGTGCCCACCAATAGCCCTGCCACCGTCGAAGGCTGGCTCCCCATCAGCGCTACACCCCGACTGCCTAGCCAAGAAACCAATATACCAATCACTATTGCCAGTAATGATTTCCAATTCAAAAAGGAGCTTAATACATCATTTGCTGAGATTTTTCCGCTCGCAATGGGCGCCATGACACCTATAGTCAAGATTAAAATTCCGATGGTTAACCCATATTTTTCGACCCAAGGGAAGAAATTATTCAGCGGCGTGATCCGCACCACCAGCAAAAATAGCATGGCTAACGTTACTGTCATGTTGTGGCTGATAATGCCTAATCCTGCCAATACCAGCAAAATGATCAGTGTAGGATCCACTTGGCTCATAATTTTTCCCCTGTAAAATAAATGCATTGCGACAACACAGTTCCACCGCGTCAATTGAGTGAGTATGTTATTGATCTCGCGTTGAAGAGGCAAATCATCCTTCACCTTCAAACGCTATTTTCTGTAGTCTATCTGAAAAAAGTTTATCTTAGAAAATAGGTTTCCCTTCATTCATGGAACCCTAATAAAACTTAAGTTAAATAATCAGAATATTCGATACTCCCCATTGTTTTTTCATCCACTATTCCGACCTTCTTGATCAATATTTTTTAAGATACAGAGTGTTTCACTAAAAAAAACCAAAAAAAATGTCTTTAACAGACAGCAATTTATCTATTCGTATAATAGATTGCCGTAATCTATAAACACGATTCACTAGGATCTCGGCTATGTCTCACGATTTAACCACTTATTCAAACGCTCGCTTTATCGCACTGCGTCTACGTCCAGGGGAAGATGTCATTCTTACCTTACGTGAACAGGTCAAACATCATCAGTTGCAAGCCGCATTTATTGCTGGATGTGTGGGTAGCTTGACCGATGTCGCCTTGCGTTTTGCTGGGCAGGAAAATACCCATCTTACCTCAGGTAAATTTGAAATTGTGTCACTGATAGGCACCCTTGATGCTCAGGGTGAACATCTGCATTTGGCGGTTTCCGATGAAAACGGGCAAATGAGCGGTGGACATATGATGCCGGGTTGCACCGTCAGAACTACCCTCGAATTGATTATTGGCGAACTGGAAAACAAAACCTTTACCCGTGAGCCTTGCGCGCTCTCAGGATATGAAGAATTGGTCGTCACTTCTCGTTAATTTTTGTTCTATTTTGATTTCATTCTAGCTTTAATTTACAACTTATTAGGGATATTAAATTCATGGCAAACTCGTCAATCATTTCCAGCCGAACATTGGCTTTAATTGTTTTTTCGATTGCAATCAACATGGTAGTTGGGCAATTAAGTTCCATGCTAAAACTACCTATCTTCCTTGATTCTATTGGCACGATTATCTGTGCGCTGCTCGCAGGTCCGTGGGCAGCTATCTTTAGTGGTTTAGCGACTAACTTGCTTTGGGGTCTTTTAACTGGGCCTATCGCAGCAGCATTTGCCCCAGTCGCGATGATGATCGGCTTAAGTGCTGGTTTGCTAGCGCGTGCCGGCGGTTTTCGTACCCTACCACGCGTTATTTTATCGGGAGTGGTGATCACTATCGCACTGATGATTGTTGCGGTACCTATTCGCACCTACTTATTTGCAGGAACCACTGGTAGCGGAGCAGACTTTTTTGTGGCTTATTTCCATGCTGTCGGTGAAAACTTATTAGAGTCTGTGGCTATCACTGTTTTAGGCGCCAATATTGCGGATAAGATAATTTCAGCCATTGTGGCTTGGTTGCTTGTCCGCCGTTTACCTGAGCGCGTTCAGCGTACTTTCCCGAATATGGCTAAAGTTCGCTAGGGGTTAGGATGCACCCTTTTACTTCATTGGCCTTATGGTTCTGGTTTAGCGCTAGCACATTGATGCTACCGCTAGGCTGGGGATTAGTTATCGTTGCTTTCGCTACCCTTGCCGCAGTCATCTTGCGCTCAGCATCATTCCATCGCTGGAAATTTATCGCGGGAATAATGTTACCAATGGCGGTAGGACTTTGGCTAATCCACGGAGGGTGGCTAAGTGAATTATTAACAGGCTCACCGCCACAAGCCCTTCAGCAGCAAAAAGCCATGGCTTTATGGCTGCGTCTGCTCGCCATCATTAGTGCCTCTCAGTTATGGCTACAGTATGTTCCCACTGAACGGTTTATCCGAGCGCTATTTGCCAGTCGCCTCCCGGCCAGCTTTGCCTATGTGCTTGCGGGTCCACTTTTACTTGTTGAACAACTTCGTCAGCAGCTTGCCACGATTCGTGAGGCTCAGCTTGCCCGAGGGGTTCCCTTAGATGGCCACTTTTGGCAACGATTAACGACGTTACCCGCCCTATTGCTTCCCCTGGCGAGCCAAGCACTCAGTGAGCTAACTGTCCGCAGTGCAGCCCTTGATATGCGAGGTTTTCGCTACACTCGCCATCGCACCACATTGAATAAACCTGCGGATAGCCGCCTTCAATATGCATTGCGTCTTGGCTTATTAGCACTAATCGTGATTGAAGCAGGGGTGGCGCTATGTTGGTAAACATGATGGAAAATAGGGTGGTAAGTCTACAGCAACTAACATTTACGCCTCAAGACAGCGAGAAACCTATTCTGTCAGAGATTAACCTAGCTCTATCACACGGAAATTGGCATTGTGTGTTAGGCGGAAATGGTAGCGGAAAAACCACATTAGCCCAACTATTAGCGGGTTGGTTGCCTGATCAGCTAACCGGAAATATCACGGGTAATGGCATGATCCTTGCTCAACCATTAGGGGAGCAATCTTTAGTTGAACTCTCTATTGAGCGTCAACTCGTGCAACAATCTCCGCAGTTACAACTCTCTGGCTGTACGTTTACCGTTGAACAAGAAGTAGCTTTTGGTCCCGAAAATTTAGGGCTTCCGCCTGAAGAAATCGTTCAACGGGTTGAACAGGCTCTTGAGTTAACATTCAGCCAAAATTTACGCACTCGTCACCCGGCAACACTCTCCGGCGGAGAAGCTCAGCGCATTGTATTGGCGAGTGTTCTTGCTATGCAACCTCGATTATTACTATTAGATGAAGCCTTTAGCCGCTTAACGCCCGTAGCCACACATCGATTACTCACTCAGTTAAAAAATTACAGTGAACAAACCGGCTGTTGTGTAATTTTGTTCGAACGGCATTTACTGCCAGCTCTGCATTTTTGCGAAGATTTTTCGTTGCTGGAACAAGGCAGTATTACTGCTCAAGGGAATATTGACGCCATATTTTTACCCGCACAGCAGACAATCAATATGCCCGATGCATGGCGTGTTGTCGGGAAATTAATGGAGCGTGGTAGTTGGCACTCCCCAGTGCCTCGCAATGAACAACAACTGATTCAAAGTATTGAGGCGTGTTATGCTGCAAATTAATCAATTAAGCTTTCAATACACTCCGAAAACCGCACATGCCATTGAGGATCTCACACTGACAATTCACTCTGGGGAATGGGTGGCATTGGTGGGAGACAATGGCGCAGGCAAATCCACCTTATTGCGTTTAATGGCCGGTTTATTGCTGCCTTCACAAGGGGAAATCGATTTTAATCAACAACCTCTCAGTGGATTGAAAGCAGCAAAACGCGCTCCGCAGATTGGGATTTTATTCCAAGAGGCTGAAAAACAGATTTTTCATAGCACGGTGAAAGATGAAATTATGTTTGGATTACGCCGCCAAAAATTATCCTCATCGGATATCGCTGAAAAATTAAAGCGAGCTTTAACACTCTGCCATTTAACAGATGTTGCGGATAAACACCCGCTTGATTTACATTCCGCTCAGCGGCGCATGGTCGCAGTGGCCTGTTTAACCGCTATTCAGCCTAAATTACTGCTGTTAGATGAGCCAAGCCGTGATTTCGATACACAGTGGTTAGGGTATTTTGAGCAATGGCTCGATTATCAAAAACAATTGGGTGCTACGGTTGTCACGATCAGTCATGATTTGGATTTTGTGGCTCGCCATTTTGCGCGTGCGCTACATTTATCCCAAGGTCGCTTAGTGGCAGATGGTAATATTGAGACGGTATTACGCCACTCTGAGTTACAGCCAGATTCTGTTTTACCTTCCCCAACTTTGCATTCTCTCAGCCATCAGCTAAATCTACCTATCGAAAACCAAGCTGAGCGTTGGGTTCAGCGATTTCTGGCACAGTCATGATTTGAAGACAAAAAAATAGCCTGCTGTTGGCAGGCTATCATTCTTCATATTAGCGAAGCTTTAGAAACTTAATCGAGTTTAACGCCGATACGACGAGCAACTTCTTCATAAGCTTCAATCAAGCCACCAAGGCTTTGACGGAAACGGTCTTTGTCCATTTTGTTCAGGGTTTCTTTATCCCACAAACGGCTACCGTCTGGAGAGAATTCATCACCCAGCACAACTTCACCTTTAAATAGACCAAACTCAAGTTTGAAATCGACTAAGATAAGACCTGCGTCCGCAAAAATCTTGCTTAAAACATCGTTCGCTTTGTAGCTCAGTTCGCGCATTTTCGCTAAGTTTTCTTTGCTCACCCAACCAAACGTTTCGCAGTAAGACTCGTTCACCATTGGGTCATGCTTAGCGTCATCTTTCAGGAATAAGTCGAACAGAGGCGGGTTTAAAATCATCCCTTCTTCAACCCCAAGGCGCTTAACCAGAGAGCCTGCCGCACGGTTACGGATAACGCATTCAACCGGCACCATATCCAGTTTTTTAACCAATGCTTCAGTGTCAGATAATAAGGCTTCCATCTGTGTAGGAATGCCTGCTTCTTGCAACTTAGTCATGATGAAATGGTTAAATTTGTTATTAACCATTCCCTTACGGTCAAACTGTTCGATACGCTCGCCATCGAGTGCTGATGTATCATTACGGAACTCCAGAACTAATAAATCTGGATCCTCTGTGGTATAGACCGTTTTTGCCTTACCACGATACAACTCAGCTTTCTTTTGCATCTTAAACACTCCAGGGATGTGATTACACTCAATAGAAATCAACCTGCACAGCAGATTCAGATAAGTAACAGTAGAATAGATCGCTAAAAATAGCGGGTTCATTGTTAATTTTCTGCTCTGATTCAGTCAGTTATCCCAAAAACATTGATACAGCGCTAACTAACTGATATTCAATATTTTATGATTAACTGCTAATTATGATAATAAAATTCTCTCGCATACGCAAACGATTACTTAGCTGCAAATACTGATTTTTTGTCCATTTGTTTCACCGAGAATTTTATGAAGGATAGATGTGCAGATGGGTAGTTAAAGTAATGGATGTTTGCTGATTACAATCAGTTTGTGGGTATATACGTCGATATCTCTACCCCAAAGTTGATTAATCCATTGCTCAAAGAATTCAGATTCAGTATGGATTTGCGTTAGTGGCCTGTCTTCGAGCGTGCCATCGGAAGCATAAATATAATAGCATTGATAAAATGCCCAAGAAATCATGATTTCCCAGAAGCGCTGTCCATCTCGGGTATGCTCTTCATCCGTTACCATGATGCTATGATTGTCGAGTAAATGAATGAAAAATATTCGAGGTAAATCGCCAATATTATTCCGGTGTAGATGGGATATAGTGCGCCAAACTTTAATTTGCGTGCATGTGGTTTCACCAAAGACAATATCGGTACGCAGTTTCAATTCTAGCAAATATATCGTTTCTGGCTCTTCTCCAGTAGTCACCATCCGATATTGGTTTTTCTTACATGATTTCATTAATCGGTATCCTTGAGGTACCACATAATTTGGTAAATCAAAAACAGTGGCCCCCTCCTCTAGAAAACTTCTTGTATGAGCAATATTATTTAATGAATTTAGTAAATTATCATTAAAGCTTGTCCCAGCAATTCTTCTTGGTATCGTTATATTATTCCTACTATCCATTGGTTTCGATGCGCTATTATCCATAACTTTTCTTTCACTGTTAGCCATTAGAGCCTGAAGTTTATCCGAAAAAAAACGCCATCCCATAGGACGGCGTTTTCACTTGATAGAACAAATAAGTTAGCTATGTAAACTTATTTTTTAGTCGGTGCTTTACTGAAAGCGGCTTTCAGTGCGGCGACCATTTCATCATTCTGTTTCTGAGTTAATGGCACGCCTTTAGTGTTGATAAACTGTAGGCTACTACGGTTATTCAAATCACCCACTTGAACTTTATAGTCATCTTCAGGTACCGATGGGTCATCAATACCCAGCGCTTGCCACTCAGAGCTGCTCAAGCCTTTGTAAGTCACCATGACGGAACCTGCTGAGCGGCTACGGTCACCCACTTTCATACCAACACTTTCTAATGCGTGAGGTAAACGCTCCCAAACTGCATCGTACGGTGCACGAACGATAACCACTGGTAAGCCAGTGTCATTGCTACCTGTTTGAACATCAATGATGCCATAGGCGCTTTGCAAGCTATTTTTGCTTGAGGTATCACGCAGTGTGTACAGAGCGTCGGTTAAATCGTTTAATAACAGTTTGTTATAGCGTTGAATTTCCGCTGCATCTGTTACCGTTTCATCACCTTGGCGTAAGCCTAAGTTAGTCACTGTTAATGCAATCATGCCATTTTCTGGCTGAACAGTGACTTTATGACGGCTCTCTAATGGGACGTTTTCGTCTGCACGATCCCATTTAATCCAGTCAGTTTCGATAGAGCGAGAACCATCGTTCTTCGTAGAGACTGGGATGCCACGCTGTTCTAAAATCATGGTCACTTGTGACCATAAAGCATTATTTTCAGGAGTATTATCTAGCAACAAACGGCTGGCTTCTGCACTGTTTTCAGTGCGTGAACCTGCTAATTGTGAAATCGTCAGTACTGGTGGGCGAATATCTAACGCTTTCCCAACCGCCCCTGTTGAGGTGGTTTTAGGAATGTCATATTCTCCATTAGTTGCTGGTAAAGTGATCCCCTGCGGCGCATTCAGCACTTTCAATGGCGCAGCATTAAGATATTCCTCATCACCACTAACCTGACGTTTATAGCGCTGATCGCTGGAGCAGGCTGCCAGTAACACGACAAGTGACAGGCCAGCAACCTTCATAACCTTCGATTTTTGCAATAATGTTGCCATTAAAATTCCCTAAATTTTACAGTAAACCCGCGAGTTTCAAGGCATCTTCAACCTTTTGCTGTCCAGATACAGTTAACGGTGTCATTGGTAACCGTAAAGTATCATCCGCAATAAGACCTAAACGATGACAAGCCCATTTCGCAGGGATTGGATTCGGCTCAACAAATAACTGATGATGAAGTCCCATCAGCTGTTTATTCAATTCACGGGCCTCAGTATATTTGCCCGCAAGCGCTAAGTCACACATTTTTACCATCTGCGCAGCCGCGACGTTGGAGGTGACCGAAATGACGCCCTTTCCACCGAGTTGCATAAAATCAAGTGCGGTCGCATCATCGCCAGAAAGTAGAACAAAATGGTCATCAACCAACTCTTTGATTTGATGAACCCGTGCTAAGTTCCCTGTGGCTTCTTTAATTGCCACAATATTCGCCAATTTCGCCAAGCGGCCCACAGTTTCAGGTAATAAATCACATCCAGTGCGCGATGGTACATTATAGAGAACTTGTGGCAAGCTGGTGTTTTCTGAAATAGCTTTAAAATGCTGATATAAACCTTCTTGTGACGGTCTATTATAATAAGGTGTTACTGTTAGGCACGCAACTACACCACTGTTTTCAAACTCATTTGTTAGTGAAATCGCTTCTGCGGTTGCATTTGCACCTGTTCCCGCAATAATTGGGATACGTCCATCAGCTAACTCAAGCGTCGCTTTCACTACATCAACATGCTCTTTATGGTTTAATGTTGCTGATTCCCCCGTTGTTCCCACTGACACAATCGCAGAGGTTTTGTTTGCGACATGGTAATCCACCAGTTGTTTCAAGCTTTTTCTATCAACGTTACCCGCTGAATCCATTGGTGTGATCACAGCAACAATACTGCCTTGTAAAAAGTCTTTGTAGTTTACGTTTTGATTAGCCATCGCAATGCCCCCTAAATAGTGAGTTTCCATGTTACGTTTTCATTTCACAGAAGAAAACCACCCAAACGCAAGATTTTAATGAATTTTGTTAATGCCGATGACATTAACTTAAATAGAAGTAATAATTCAGCCATATTTGTCGCAAGAGTGAATCGCCCCACTTGGCAGATTCACAATTTTATGGTTTCCTTACCACCATCCTGAGTCAATATCATTGACCTAAATTTAGTCAAAATAAGGAAGATACTTTGCCTAAGACTGAACCGCAATTTCTTGTTATTACTGCGCTGGGAACAGATCGTCCGGGCATTGTGAATACAATTACACGCCTTGTCAGTGAATGTGATTGTAATATTGAGGATAGTCGACTCGCTATGTTTGGCGAGGAATTTACTTTTATAATGATGTTATCCGGCAGTTGGAATGCTATCACGCTTCTAGAAGCGATTTTACCGACTAAAGGGGCTGAGTTAGATTTGCTGATTGTTATGAAACGCACGCATAGTGTACAAAAAACCTACTATCCGTCTACTGTAACTGTGAATGTGATGGTGGACGATGCGCCGCGTATTATTGAACAGTTTACCAATTTGTTTACCACTCAACAGTGCAACATCGCAGAATTAATTTCTAAAACACAGCCTGCAAATGATACTCAACCGGCTCAATTGGAAATTCAAATTACAGCCCATGACCCACTGGATGATAATGGCATAATTATAAAGAATAAATTTCAACAACTATGTACAATGCTAAATGCCAAAGGCAACATCAGTATTGTTAACAACCCCAAAATGCAGAGTTAACGGAGATATATGTAATGAACCCATTGAAAGCCGGTGATAAGGCACCTCAATTTAGCCTTCCTGACCAAGATGGTGAAATCATCAATCTTTCTGATTTCCAGGGTCAACGCGTATTAGTTTACTTTTATCCTAAAGCGATGACACCAGGCTGTACAGTTCAAGCATGTGGACTGCGTGATGAGATGGATACACTAAAAGCAAAAGGTGTCGAAGTTTTAGGTATTAGTACAGACAAACCAGAAAAATTGGCTCGTTTCGCTGAAAAAGAGTTATTAAACTTCACACTGTTATCCGATGAAGATCATCAAATTTGTGAACAATTTGGTGTGTGGGGTGAAAAACAATTTATGGGTAAAACTTATGACGGTATCCACCGCATTAGTTTCCTTGTCGATGCAAATGGTACCATCGAGCACGTATTTGACGATTTTAAAACCAGTAATCACCATGAAATCGTATTAGCGTACATCAACGCTAACGCCTAATACTGATACATAGTGACTAAAACCTAATCACTAAAAAGGGTTGCTTATTTTGCAACCCTTTTTTCTTATTGGCTCTTTTAGCCTTCTGTTTTTTCTATTGTTTCACTATCACTCAAATCTTGTGGCCACGCGTTAATTACCGCTTTGATTAAGGTTGCGAGCGGGATCGCAAAAAATACGCCCCAGAATCCCCATAAACCACCAAAAATCACCACCGACAAGATAATCACGAGTGGGTGTAAGTTCACGGCTTCTGAGTACAACAGCGGCACAACGATGTTACTGTCTAGCCCTTGGATCACCAGATAAACAATAAACAGTGACCAGAACTCAGTACCTATACCCCATTGGAATAGTGCGACTAAAACCACCGGAATGGTGGCTGCCACTGCACCGATGTACGGGATCAAAACAGAAACGCCAACCAATACCGATAACAGCACTGAGTAACGCAAATCAAAATAGGCAAAACCAATATAGGTACAGACGCCAACAATCACCATTTCCGTGACTTTACCACGTAAATAGTTGGTAATTTGTTGATTCATTTCCAACCAGACTTTACTCACTAACTGGCGATTTTTTGGAAGAAGTTTAACAAAGCTTTTGGTGATCCTTTCTTTATCTTTTAATAAGAAAAACATCATCAATGGCACTAAAACCAGATAGACGGCTAACGTAAAAATACCAATTAATGAAGCGACTGACGCTTTCACCACAGACTCCGCAACAACTGACAACCTACTGCGCACATTATCTGCCATCATATCAATGATGCCAGCATCAACGAGTGCAGGATATTGCTCCGGTAATCGGCGAGCAAACTCGCTAAAGCGATTAACCATGTTAGGTAAATCCGCCACGAGGTTGATCCCTTGTTGCCACGCTGTAGGAGCAATAATTAAGATCACCATGGCACTTATTCCAGCAAACAAGGTCAAAATGATGCTAACCGCTAAAACGCGGGATAAACCAAGTCGTTGGAGTAAATGTGTTGGCCATTCAAGTAAATATGCTAAGACAATTGCGACTAATAATGGAGCCAGTATACTGCTGAAAAAAAAGATGACCAGAAAGCCAATAACCAGCAAACTAAACAAGGCAACTGCTTGCGGGTCAGCAAAACGCCGACGGTACCATTGTAAAAACATTTCTAACATTCATTGGCTCCTGGGAATGTAAAACAAAGACAGTTCCTAAATTAAAGAAAATTATACCGAATAACAGATTTTACGATAGCTTTTGCTATCATATCTCCCAATTAATTCGTATTTTCTGTAGGTAATAAGTGAAGATATGCACTATGACTAAAAAATTGAAATATCCACTGCTCGCTATCCTGATGTCCGCACTTATCCATGGTGCTGTATTACCTGCCTATAGTGCTGTTGAAGATACCCTACCCGATATCGGTACAACCGCGGGAGGTACTCTCAGCATTAACCAAGAAATCATTATGGGTGATGCCATCACTCGTCAAATTCGAGGAAGTACTCCTCTTATTTATGACCCCTTACTAACTCAGTATGTGAATAAGCTGGGGCAACGTTTAGTGACGAATGCCAATTCTGTCAAAACGCCATTTAAGTTTTACCTAGTCAATAACCCGAATATTAACGCTTACGCCTATTTTGGCGGTAACGTGGTTCTTCACTCTGCGCTATTTCGTTATAGCCAAAATGAGAGCCAGCTTGCTTCCGTTATGGCGCACGAAATCTCTCACGTCACCCAGCGCCATCTGGCGCGAATGATGGAAGACCAGAAAGCCACAACACCGTTAGCTATCGCGGGGACTATCGGTTCTCTATTACTGGTGATGGCGAACCCGCAAGCCGGTTTTGCCGCATTAACGGGGACATTCGCGGGAATGCAGCAAGGGATGATCAGCTTTACACAAGCCAATGAACAAGAAGCTGACCGTATTGGTCTGCAAACATTGCGTCGTTCTGGGTTTGACCCTCATGCCATGGCTGATTTTATGCAAATCATGTCTGACCAAACCCGCTATATGTCTAAACCGCCAGAAATTTTGCTGACTCACCCCTTACCAGACAGCCGTTTAGCCGATGCCCGTAACCGTTCAAACCAATATCCGAAAGTCCATGCTCCATCCTCATTAGACTTTATGTTGGCACGCGTTCGTATTTTGTCTATGTACAGCCCTGCGGATCAACGCAATGCGCTGGACCAAATCATCGAAAACTACAGTAAAGGTAATGCTCAAGAGCAAATGGCCGCGAAGTACGGTAAAGCATTATTGTTATCTCAAGATAAAAAATACAGCGAAGCGGGCGTGATTATTTCTGAATTGTTAGCCAAACAGCCGGATAACCCATGGTTTATCGATTCCATGACCGATATCGATATTGAGCAAAAACAAGTCGGTAAAGCGGTCGCACGTTTGCAAGATGCATTAAAAAAATCACCAAAAAATACGGTATTTATTGTCAACCTTGCGAATGCGTATGTCAGCAATGGACAGTATAAAGATGCCACTAATTTATTGAATAAATATACATTTGATTACCCAGACGACCCAATTGGCTGGGATCTGCTTGCCGAAGCCTCCGCAAAACTGGGGGATCGTAATGCAGAACTGGCGGCGTATGCCGAAGGTATGGCACTGCGCGGCAACTATGATACTGCCATCAATTATTTAAGCGAAGCGAGCCGTAAAAGCCGTTTAGGCAGTTATGAACAACAACGTTTTGATGCGCGAATCGATGAACTTACTCGATTAAAAGAGCGCGATAGCAACGCAAAACCGTAAGGAATAAAGATAATGACGGATTCAATTAAAATTTATCACAACCCTCGCTGCTCCAAGAGCCGTGAAACACTGGCTTTATTGCAAGAAAAAGGCATCACGCCGACGGTGGTTGAATATTTAACGACGCCACCTTCAATCGCTGAGATTGAAAAATTGCTGAAGATGCTTGGATTTACCGATGCGCGCCAATTAATGCGCACCAAAGAAGATATCTATAAAGAATTGAAATTAGCGGATAACGACATCACTCAAGCGCAGCTTATTCAAGCCATGCATGATAATCCAAGGTTAATTGAGCGCCCGATTGTGGTGAAAGGTAAAAAAGCCAAGTTGGGTCGACCACCAGAGCAAGTGCTGGAAATTTTATAAGCAGGCTATTTGGCAGACAATAAATTGGCAGTCGATGGGCTGCCAATTTTTTATAATTTGAGAATGTCTTTAACGAAAGGAATAGTCATTTTACGCTGAGCGACAATCGAGGCGTGATCAAGCTTATTTAAGATATCAAATAAAGTGCCCATCTTTCTGTCTAACCGTTTTAATACAAACCGACAAACGTCTTCAGGCAATTCAAATCCACGAATACTGGCACGTAATTGCAGCGCACAAATTTTGTCTTCATCACTTAAAGGGTGCAGTTTATAAATTTGCCCCCAATCGAGACGAGAGGCTAAATCCGGCAACTTCAAGTCAATCTGGCGCGGTGGGCGATCCCCGGTGATCAGTAAACACGTTCGACCAATTTCTAAAATACGGTTATACAGATTGAAGATGGCCATTTCCCACTCTTCATCTCCCGCGATGCATTGAATATTATCAATACAGACCAGAGAAAGATGTTCCATACCTTCAAGCACATCAGGTACAAAGTAAGCGCGTTTATCCAGTGGCACATAACCCACAGCAACACCTTGCTCAGACAACTCAGCACATGCCGCATGCAGTAAATGACTCTTACCGCCCCCTTCTCTTGACCAGTAATAAATATAACTACCATGAGGCTGATTAATCGCCGTTTTGAGCGCAGAGAGTAATCCCTCATTTTCCCCTGCATAGAAGCTAGCAAAGGTTTCATCATCAGGAAGAGAAAGTGGTAATGAGAGTTGAGATGGTGTATTCAGAAGCGCCTCTGATTGTGCAGTTCAATTAACGCCATTGAGTTTATCATAAATAACAAGAAGAGATGAACAGCCTGGCGGTTAATTGCCGGAGCTTTAGCCACTCCGGCAATCTATTTTAGTTAATCGTGACTCATTTTTTATTTTCGTCTAAGACTTTCACTTCAGAAGTCACAAACTGTTTTTCTGGACGAACAAAGGTAATAAAGCGGAACAACAGCGCCATCAGAATACCGACGATTGTCGCCAATGCCATCCCTTTCAGTTCAGCTTGACCAATGTGGATCACTGCACCACTCACACCGATGATTAAAATTACTGAGGTTAAAATCAGGTTTTGTGGTTTGTTATAATCCACTTTCGAATCAATCAGAACACGAATACCCGAAGCTCCGATTACGCCGTACAGTAACAGTGAAACACCCCCCATAACAGGTACTGGCACTAATTGAATCGCAGCCGCTAATTTGCCCACGCAAGAGAGTAAGATAGCGATAATTGCCGCACCACCGATGACCCACGTACTGTAGACCTTAGTAATCGCCATCACGCCGATGTTTTCACCGTACGTGGTATTTGGTGTCGAGCCAAAGAAACCCGATAACACAGTAGAGAAACCGTTTGCGAACATAGAACGATGTAAGCCAGGGTTTTTCATTAAGTCGCGCTCAACGATATTCGCTGTCACCACTAAGTGTCCAACGTGTTCCGCAATGACCACTAACGCCGCAGGCAGGATGGTTAAAATCGCAAACCACTCAAAACGCGGTGTATAGAAAGTCGGAATGGCAAACCATGGCGCTTCGATAACCGGTGTAAAGTCAACAATCCCCATAAAGTAGGAAAGTGCGTAACCTGAGAGGAAGCCAATTAAGATTGGGATAATCGATAAAAATCCACGGAAAACCACGGCACACAAGATAGTGACCGACAATGTGGTGATCGAGATAATTAAGGTGTTTGAATCAACCGCGGCGCCTTCTTTAGGTAATAAGCCCGCCATACCCGCGGCCGTTTGCGCTAGTTCCAGACCGATAACCGCGACAATCGCCCCCATCGCTGCGGGTGGGAACATCACATTGATCCAGCCGCGCCCTGCCACTTTGACAATCAACGCTACGATACAGAACAGTACCCCACAGATAATAAACCCGCCAAGCGCTAGCTCATACCCAAGAGGCAGTAAAATTAATACCGGAGAAATAAAGGCGAAGCTCGATCCTAAATAAGCTGGGATTTTGCCCTTACAGATAAATAAATACAGCAGCGTACCGATCCCGTTGAATAATAAAATCGTTGCCGGGTTCACGCCAAACAAAATAGGAACAATAACCGTTGCCCCAAACATGGCAAACAAATGTTGAAAGCTTAATGGAATGGTTTGTAGTAATGGTGGTCTTTCTTCAACACTTATCGTGCGGCGTGTCATGCTCGTCATCCTCTTATGCATCGTGAATATTGTTTTTTTTATCAAAAAAAAGCCGACTCTTCAGTCGGCTTCATTATTATTTAGTACCAAATATCTTATCGCCAGCGTCTCCTAGACCCGGAACAATGTAACCTTCTTCATTTAAGTGTTGGTCAATTGAAGCCGTGTAAAGTTCAACGTCTGGGTGCGCTGCTTCTAATGCAGCAATACCTTCCGGTGCAGCAACTAAAACTAAGACTTTAATTGAATTACAGCCGGATTTTTTCAGAAGATCGATGGTTGCAATCATAGAACCACCAGTTGCTAACATTGGGTCTACAATCAGCGCCATGCGCTCATCAATGTTAGAAACTAATTTTTGGAAATAAGGGACAGGTTGTAACGTTTCTTCATCACGGTAAATACCCACTACGCTGATACGTGCACTTGGGATGCTTTCCAATACGCCGTTCATCATACCAATACCCGCACGCAGGATAGGGACTACAGTGATTTTTTTACCTTTAATTTGTTCAATTTCTACAGGACCACACCAACCATCAATTGTTACTTTTTCAGTTTCTAGGTCAGCGGTCGCTTCATAAGTCAGTAGGCTACCAACCTCTGAGGCCAGTTCACGAAAGCGCTTAGTGCTTATGTCATGATCTCGCATCAGGCCGAGTTTATGTTTAACGAGAGGGTGTTTTACCTCAACGATCTTCATGGGTTTCTCCTACTTTTTTAAAACGTCACCGGACAAAAAAATCGCGGGATTATACCGCTTTTTTCCCTCAATGCCACTAGTATCATCTTGATTAAGGTCAAACAATCATCAATCAGGCGTTATTTGCTGAATTAGTATACACATAATATTTTTTATGGTGTAGGCAGCGAATAAAATCATGCGCTTTGCGTCACGACATCACTATTTATTGCATCAAATATTTCAGTCAGAAAGCTATCGCAAACGTTTGCGGAGCCTGATAGAATATCGGCAAATGAAGTTATCTTTTCCAAAATGCAATTGCCTTGGGGGCCGTAGTGACTGATAAAACCTCTCTCAGCTATAAAGATGCCGGTGTTGATATTGATGCAGGTAACGCATTGGTTGAACGAATCAAAGGTGTGGTGAAAGAGACTCGCCGTCCAGAAGTGATGGGAGGATTGGGAGGGTTCGGCGCACTGTGTGCCCTACCACAAAAATACCGTGAGCCTGTTTTAGTCTCAGGCACTGACGGTGTGGGAACTAAACTACGCCTCGCGATGGACTTAAAACGTCATGAATCCATCGGTATCGATTTAGTCGCTATGTGCGTCAACGACCTGATTGTCCAAGGTGCTGAGCCACTGTTTTTCTTAGACTATTATGCAACCGGTAAGCTGGATGTGGATACCGCTGCAAGTGTTATCACGGGTATCGCGGAAGGCTGTAAGCAGTCTGGCTGTGCATTAGTCGGTGGTGAAACCGCTGAAATGCCAGGCATGTACCACGGCGAAGATTATGATGTTGCTGGCTTCTGTGTGGGTGTCGTTGAGCGCTCTGAAATTATTGATGGCACAAAAGTCAGTGCGGGCGACGCGCTGATCGCGTTAGCCTCAAGCGGTCCTCACTCTAACGGTTACTCATTGGTGCGTAAAATTCTGGAAGTCAGCAAAACCAATCCAGAAACCACGCAATTAGCGGGCAAACCGCTTGCTGACCACCTGTTAGAACCAACGCGTATCTATGTTAAAAATGTCTTAGAATTGATCGCTAAAAACGACATTCATGCCATTGCACACATTACTGGCGGCGGCTTCTGGGAAAATATTCCTCGCGTTTTACCTGACAACACCCAAGCCATCATTGATGGCAACAGCTGGGAATGGCCTGCGGTATTCGAATGGCTTCAACAAGCAGGTGATGTCACCACTCACGAAATGTATCGTACATTTAACTGCGGCGTCGGTATCATCATCGCTCTGCCTCAAACCGAAGTTGAGTCCGCATTAAAACTGCTGACGACATTAGGCGAAAATGCTTGGCAGATCGGGACAATTGGCGAATTACCTGCGGGTGAAGAGCAGGTTGTTATCCGCTAATGAAAAACATCGTTGTTTTGATTTCAGGCAGTGGCAGTAATTTGCAATCAATAATTGATGCCTGCCAACGC
>NZ_WLUG01000032.1:0-20088 GCF_009706505.1 Providencia sp. wls1922
CTGAAACTGTCTTTTATCTACGACCAATTAAGCTCTTCAGTAGTTGCTTCATGTCTTCCCGCTAAAGTTCTGTGAGATTTAATTTAACTTTGACGATTGTTTGGTTCTTGAATTCTGATTCCCCCAAAGTTATCGACCTACGTTTGACGCCAAACAAAAATATAAGGGCATATTACTTCTATAATGACTGGCTTATTTACTTATATAGATGTGGTCACATGGCTAACAAACTGAATCTTAACTGGCCTGAATTTCTAGAAAAATACTGGCAGAAAAAACCCGTTGTATTGAAAAATGCATTTCCTGGTTTTGTCGACCCTATCACTCCAGATGAACTGGCCGGTTTGGCGATGGAACCGGAAGTTGACAGTCGCCTAGTCAGCTTCATTGATGACAAATGGGAAGCGAGCCACGGTCCGTTTGAAGACTATAGCGAATTAGGCGAAAAAGGATGGTCACTGCTAGTACAAGCCGTCAACCATTGGCATATGCCTGCCGCTGAACTGGTAAAACCGTTCCGCGTGCTGCCTGAATGGCGTCTTGATGACTTGATGATCTCCTATTCAGTGCCTGGTGGTGGTGTTGGGCCACATATTGATAACTATGATGTTTTTATCATCCAAGGAATGGGACGCCGCCGCTGGCGAGTGGGTGACGCCCTTCCCATGCGTCAGTTTTGCGCACATCCGGCATTATTACATGTTGACCCATTTGAGCCGATTATTGATGTAGAAATGGCAGTGGGCGATATTCTGTATATTCCGCCGGGATTCCCTCACGATGGCTTCACCTTCGAAGATACCATGAACTATTCTGTCGGCTTCCGTGGTCCTACTGGGCGCGATTTGCTGAGCAGTTTTGCTGACTATGCACTGGAACAGGATTTGGGTGGAATAAACTATGGCGATCCTGACCTGAAAGTCAGTAAAAATGCGGGAACCATGGAGCCTCATGAGGTTGAACGCTTACGCGCTATGATGATTGAAATGATCAATAAGCCCGGTGATTTTGAACAGTGGTTAGGTCGTTTTGCAACCACTCCACGCCATGAGTTGGATATTGCCCCTGCTGAACCGCCATATCAGCCGGAAGAAGTACTGAGTGCTTTGAATGCAGGTGAAAAATTGATACGACTAAGCGGGCTACGAGTCATGCGCATCGGCGATCATTTCTTTGTTAATTCAGATGGTTGGAATACCACAGAAATAAAAGGTGCGGACGCATTGTGCCAGCTTACGGAAATTGGAATAAATGAACTCGATGAAGCACTGGATAACCCAATTTTTGTCGCTGAGTTGACCGAATTTATCAATCAGGGATATTGGTATTTCGAAGAATAAGTTACTTTAGCCTAATAAGATAAAACACCTGGTGATGGGTGTTTTATCTCATTTTCCATTACTCGTCATAAACTCAATAAACTTTTTTGTTTTCAACGGAATATAACGGGCATATGGATAAATTAAGATAAACGGACGAGTTGTTCCCGCATACTCTTGCAGAACTTCTACTAGCTCACCGCGTTGTAATTCTTGCTCGACAGTAAATCGATATACCTGCATAAGACCAGCCCCATTTTTCACTAATGTCAGCGTGGCCAAAAAATCCTGCTGGCATAACAAACGCCCTGTCGTCTCTATTTTTACAACATTCCCTTGTGAACGAAATGTCCACGGTATTTTTCTACCACTACTGGGTAAGGAATATTGAATACATTCATGATGCATAAGGTCAGAAAGAGCATGAGGTGTGGAATGCTGCTGCAAATATGAAGGTGCAGCCACAATGATGAGTTCAGCATCCTCAAGGCGACGGGCAATTAATCCTGAATCATGTAACTCGCTTCCTCTGATAGCAACATCATAGTTATCCTCTGAAAAATCAATATTTTCATTGCTGACTTCCAGATTTATTTTCAATTGCGGATACCGAGAACAGAACTGATTTAATCGAGGGAGTAATCGGTAATGCGCATAGAGTGTTGGAACACTAATACGGAGTATCCCAACTGGTATCTGATGTTCCCCAGAGATTTTGCTTTCGGCCTCAATGAGTTGATTTAACGCATTTCTACAATCCAAGTAATATTGCTGCCCCGTGTCGGTTGTTCGCATACTGCGTGTCGTTCTAACAAATAATCGGGCTTGCAATCTTTTTTCAAGTCGGCCAACAGAACGACTGACTGCAGCTGGAGTAACGCCAGCTGCATTAGCCGCCGCTGTAAAACTACCGGTTTCTACGGTAAGGCAGAATAATTCGATACTGCCCATTTGCATATCATCAAAATAGCGTTGCATAGCCACCTGAAAGATTAGTTACATAATGTATAAACTATAATAACACTGCGATTATTTTTCAATTTTAAGTAATGAATTATTGTTATAGGCAACATCAATACAACAACGCCAACTTCTGTAATCAGTCGATGGCACGACAGAGAACAATAAAATGCCCTATATCAATATCAAAGTGACAGATGAAGGTGTCACCAACGATCAAAAAAAACGCTTAATTGAAGGTGCGACCACCCTGCTCAATCAGGTACTTGGAAAACCGAAGTCGTCTGTTTTTGTCGTAATTGATGAAGTCAAAACCGACAACTGGGGAGTTGGCGGGGAGATCGTAACCGATCTTAGAAAAAACGAAAATTCACGATAAGTTGGAGATAAAAGCATGAAAGCTGCAGTCATTCATCAATTTGGTGGCCCTGAAGAAATAAAATATGAAGATCTGAATATGCCTCTAGCGGGTCTAGGTGAAGTCCTCGTTAAAACACTGGCAATTGGCACTAACCGACTTGACCACTATGTTCGTTTAGGTGAAATTTCACCCGATATCACCTTTCCCCATGTTTTAGGTTCCGATGCGGTAGGTCAGGTTATAAATTGGGGTGAAGACGTCACTGGATTTAATGTCGGTGACCGCGTGATCTCAATGCCAGGTTATCCATTGGATCCGTCAGAAGCACATATTCGCCCAGTGACAGTTGCCAGTAGTTACGCTATTCCCGGGGTTCACACTCAGGGAACCTATGCTGAATATATTGTCGTACCTGCGCAGTGGCTATTGATTGATAATACGGACTTACCCGTTGAGCAAATCGCTGCACTTCCGGTGCCACTACTTATTGCTATTCGTTCTGTGGAAATTGTTGGTGAAGTTAAAGCCGGAGATACCGTTCTGGTGCAGGCGGGTGCGTCAAGTACAGGGTTGATGAGCATTCAGGTGGCGAAAGCGCTTGGGGCGCGCGTGGTCACAACGGTACAGAATTCAAACTCGGTTGAAACAGTCAAAGAATTTGGCGCCGATTTTATTATTAACACCTCTGAACAGGATTTTGTTTCTGCCATCCAAAAATGGACTGAAGGAAAAGGTGTTGACGTTGCAATTGATAACTTAGGTGGCGACATTCTTCAAAAAACAATCAACGTAGTGCGCCCAGAAGGCATTATTGTCTCAATGGGTTTTATGGCAGGTACGCAAGCGACAATCGATGTTCGTAATTTTTTCTTCACTCAAAAACAGCTACGAGGAACATTGGTTGGCGATATAGAAGATTTTTCAAGATGGCTTCCTGCTATTAAAAAAGGGCTAATCAGACCATTGATTGACAGTACGTTGCCGTTATCTCAGGCAGCTTATGCTCATGAGCGAATTGCAAACAACCAGGCACGTGGCGCAATTATACTTATTCCTTAATATTATTCGCTCTCAGCCACCGACCGCTATAAAAAAGTCGGTGGTTCAATTCTTATCTATCCTCAGAAATCAAAACCTCTTTTTTTAAAAGATAATCAAAACATCAGCCAACCATTCTGATTGCTCTTTATAAATAGAATCTTACTTTAAGCTTATTCTGTTATCTCAACGGATTAAATTCCAATATGATTAAAAACTATCAACAAAACTAATTTATCCAGCTAATGGAGTATCAATATGTTTGTCACTCGCAAATTCACCAAAGGAATTTTATTTGTATCGGCGTTAGCGTCATGGCAAGCATTTGCTGAATCAGCGCCGCTTTTGCACCCTCTTAAACTCAATCAAGCCACGATTTTTTTACGCGGTGCCGAGTTAACGAATAGCGCCACTGTTAATTTACCGCAAGGCGAAAGTAAACTGGTTTTTACCAATGTTGCTAACCACCTTGATCAAAAAAGCCTTTCTATTAGCTTAGATAATGAAGATGTTTTGATTCGCTCAATTGATGTGCAAACCATTGCAGTGGAACCTGTCTACACAGGTGAAGTGGCAAATTTAAAAACGCAAATAGACGCGATAACTAAGCAAATTTCAGAACTTAATATCAAAATAAAAGTGGGTGATGACCAACTTGCTTTACTGAAAGACCAGCGCTTTTTTGGTGAAACGACGACATTATCCCTTGAGCAGTCCGCATCCAAATTGGAATTTATTCGCAAGCAAATGTCTGCGATATTGAGTGAAAACTTAGCGTATCAGCAGCAGATTGATGAATTGACAGAGAAACAAGCATTATTGCAGACAAAATTTGAAGGCATTCTTCCCGATAATATTGGTGAACAGACGCAAATTGTGTTGACGGTTGATGCTCCCAAAAATTTGAGTACTAACATGCAAATCTCGTATGTCACTCCCGATGCCGGTTGGTCTCCAAGTTATGATATTCGCGCTAAAGATATTGATAAACCAGTCAGTATTACCTACAAAGCTGATGTTATTCAAAATACTGGCATGGACTGGGACAAAGTTAAACTTACCCTTTCCTCTGCCAATCCAACGCGTAATATCACCCCGCCATTTTTAACGCCATGGTTATTGTCTGTTTATGACCAATATAATCAAGGCTATATGAGCGGAAAAATGTCCGCAACCATGGATATGGAGGTAGCAGCACCTGCGCCAGTAGCGGAACTCTCAGCAGTAAAAAAACGCAGCCCTGGAATGGCAAACTATGTGTCGACCAACACCAATGGCGTGAATCTCAGTTATAACATCGACTTGCCTTTTAGCTTAGCCTCTACCCCTAAAGCAAAATCCATTACCATTAAGCAAGCGGATGTTGATGCTAAATATCGTTATACATCAACGCCAAAAATGGCTGAAGAAGTCTATTTGCAAGCACAAATTGATGACTGGGATACACTGAACTTACTGAATGGTCCTGCAAATATTTACTTTATGAACAGCTATGTGGGTGATTTTTATGTGAATTCAGGGCAATTAACTGAGACTCTCGATATTCCATTCGGGGTGGATGATAACATTCAAATTTCTCGTGTGAATAATGCAGGTATGCGTAAAAAACCGACCTTTATGGGCTCCTCGGTTGAGCAAAAAGAAAGCTTCTTAATTAAAGTACGTAATACGCGGAAAAATGACATTAAACTGTCTGTTTATGACCAACTCCCGACGAGCCGAGATGCCGATATTAAAGTGCTCAACCCTGAATTTAAAGGCGGAAAATTAGATGAAACAGAGAATAAAATTGAATGGGATTTAACGCTTAAACCTCAAGAGACCGTCGAGTTACCGCTAAGTTATACGCTGAAATACCCTAAAAATAAGCAGATTAATGGATTATAACTCACTAAATAAGTTAATTATTTTACTGGTGTAAAAGAACTAAATAAGGGGCTTGGAAGCCCCTTAATAATAAGGTTAGAATGATTCAAAACAAACAACGATAACAACCTGAGGTACCTAATGATTATTCTAGTAACCGGCGCAACATCAGGATTTGGTGAAGCTATTGCTCGCAAATTTATTCAGCATAACTTCACTGTGATTGGAACAGGACGTAGAACTGAAAGATTAAATGCATTACACCAAGAATTGGGTGACAAATTTTATCCATTAACTCTGGATGTACAAGACCGAAAAGCGATTCAACACGCTGTAGCTAATTTGCCCTCCCACTTAAAAAATATCGACCTTTTAGTGAATAATGCGGGGCTTGCTTTAGGTTTAGAGCCTGCATTTAATGCTAATCCGGATGACTGGGAAACTATGATCAACACAAATACCAAAGGCTTAGTCAATATGACTTATGAAGTGCTGCAAGGTATGGTGGAAAAAAATCACGGACACATTATCAATATTGGCTCTACCGCGGCATCTTGGCCATATAAAGGTGGCAACGTTTACGGTGCAACCAAGGCATTTGTAAAACAATTTTCCTTAGGATTACGTGCAGATTTAGTGGGCAAAAAAATCCGTGTGACCGATATTGAGCCAGGGTTAGTCGGTGGAACTGAGTTTTCAAATGTCCGCTTTAAAGGTGATGATGAAAAAGTCACGAACACCTATAAAGGCGCGGATGCCCTCACTGCTGAAGATATTGCGGAAACTGTTTACTGGGTGGCAACACTTCCGGCTCATATGAACGTTAATACACTGGAATTAATGCCGGTGTGCCAAACATTTGCTGGCTTAACCGTACATAAACAATAATAAATTTTCGTACTATTCTATAAAGACGGCATTATTGTTTATTAGCTATACTCTGGTTATAGAGCGAGTATTGAAACGAAAGGAAATTACATGAGCACGTCACAAAAATTTATCAAAAATGGTCTGGCTGCAATCTGCTTCTGCCTCCCTTTGATGTGGGTTAATGCGGCGCAAGCAGCTAATACATCATGCGCTGCGGGTAGCACTTGTGTTTCTGTCGGCAATGGTAGTAATGATCCGTTGAATAAGGAACAGGCGCGACAAGATAAAGAACAGTGGGATGAGACTAAAATGCTGCGTTCTAAAGTTAACCGTCGCACTGAAAAAGAGTTTGATAAAATTGACGCCGCATTTGATGCTAAAGATAAATGTGAGAAAAGTTTGAATCTTAATGCGTATTGGGAGCCAAATACTCAACGTTGTCTTGATGTTAACTCAGGTCGTCCAATTATCAATCCATAGTTGAAAATAGACTATATCGATAAAACAAAGGGCGCTATTTGCGCCCTTTTGCTTAGATAATAAATTAAAATCTCTATAAAGATTAAAATGCAGGAACCGAAACAAATTCTTGCAGTTTTTCACCATCTAAATAATGTCCCAACTCTTTTTCTTCAGGACGCAATAAATAAGGAATTTCACCCAATAATGGCGCATTAATATGTTGTTGCATTCGCTGGATAATTTGAGCGTAATGTGCCAAGCCTGGGTTGATTCTATTGGCTAACCAACCGACTAACGGTAAACCATCCGCTCGAATAGCTTCAGCTGTCAATAATGCATGATTGACACACCCATGCTGAATGCCGACGACTAAGATCACGCCAACAGATTGTTTTTTCAACCAATCAGCATAAAAAGTATTATCATCGAGAAGATAACGCCATCCACCATTACCTTCGATAACAACTATGTCACTTTGCTCGTGAAGGTGATCTAATCCTTTATTGATTTTATTAAAATCAATACTGTTTTCATGGCTGTAATTATCACCAAGTCGGACAGGGTTAACTTCATCATACGAGACTAGATCTTGCGAAACACGATGAATAAGAAGTGCATCCTTATTGCGCTTCCCTTCAGGTGTATCGATACATTGATCTGCAATAGGTTTGTACCCTACTGCTTTAATACCTTGATTATTAAGTGCTTGTAATATTGCTAGTGTCGATACCGTCTTCCCGACATCTGTATCTGTCCCGGTAATAAATAGATTGTTCATGGTTGTTCTATCCTGAAGTGACAGACTAAAGTCAGCAAAATGCTATAAAAATGATATGAATTCAGTTTATGGGAATGGGGAAATGATAAGTTTGCGTTAGCTCAATTTTGTGTAAGATAATGAGAAGTTTATCAAATTGTATTAGCCTTGCAGTAATTGCAACAACAGTGAGCCATCATAAAGTGCATTTTGAATTAATGCCGTTTCACTTTCGTTAATTGAAATTGTTGATTTCTCAAACATTAATTTATTACTGTAAAGTGGATTCCCATATAATGAGATAAAATATTGTAGGCGAGTAAACCAATAATTTTGCTCATCAGTTAAAGGCGAATTAATTAAAATTAATTCGGTTCCAAATAAATTAATCATCATAGCTAATGGATAAGCGAGTCGTTTGGCTGTTATATCGAGTAATAAAATACATAATGGATCATTTTCTATTGCACCTCGACTAATTGTATCAATATCGACGCTCTCTTTATGCAAAATAGATTCAGGATAATCTGCAAGTAATTCGCTTGCTTGCTGAATAATTGAAGGAATGGATACCTTAGTTTCTAAGCAGCTCTTTCCTCCACAATAGCAAGATTGTGGTCTTTCTGAATCAGTTGGAGTATGTGCAAATAATATAGGCTGACGTGTTATTGAATCCAGCGAATAGCCGTGATTCAGCACTGCGATATTAACCATTTCTTGAATCTGTAAATAAATAATATTTTTTTGTGCTCGAGATTCTGAATGTTTGAGGTGGTCGCCGATAGCTAGAGCATTAACAGGCGGGTGAAGATAGACGGGTAGCCCTGTTTTTTCTGTGAGCATTTCGCCGATAGCCAGTTGGTGGACATGGTAGTCAGGCAACCTATAAATAACTCCAGAATAAGAGTCTAAGAGACCATCTAATAAGATACTGATCGCCGTAACTCTTTCTAAGTAAGACGCGGTTTCTTCGAAAAATAGACTAATCAGTTCCGATAACCGATCACTAAATTGTTGATTACCTTTTACATCAAAAGGATAGCATTGCTCCGTGAGGGTTTTAGCATTAATTTCTTTTAACGAAATAATAGCGTGTTGCTGTTCAATTCGAATGGCTAAAAATTGCCAACCTTCACTTTCAATGACTAACCCAACGGCTGGGCGCCCTCTTAACCCTAATACTGGAAATTCACGTTCTTGTATCAAGTGAGCATCCATCAATTCACGGGTAATTTTGGTGATACTCGCCGGAGCCAATTGAGACTGTTTTGATAACGCAATACGGGAAATAGGACCATGCTGTGCAATAATTCGGTACACAAGCCCTGTATTTAATTGCTTTATTTGGTCGGTATTCCCCGTTTGGTTTATCATCTTAACACTCAGAAATCGTTATAAATTATGATAGATTATGCCTGATATAAATGAAAACTCGGCTACATTTACATATAAAACGTGATGCAAATCTCGTTAATCATTTCAAATCTTACGCTTTATATGCTCACAATACTTATATACCCACAATATTGTGCAGCAGTAATTCAGTCAGTTTTTTAGCCGCAGCAGGTGGCGTTCGTCGAGTATTGTAGACCAACCAGACTTCTGAAGTAGCTTGAATATTCGCGAGTTTTAGATACCTCACACCGTCAATCTTCATTCGTGTAAAGGATTCAGTGATGATGGATATTCCCATTCCAGCAGATACCAAACCTAGAATGGTCATAGCTTCTCCTGCTTCTTGGGAAATTGTAGGAACCACTCCTTCGGAAGCTAATAATTGGTTAATCTCATCATACAGTGCCGTCCCTACTTCCCGCTCAAAGAAAACTAACGGATAAGCGGCTAGTTGCTTAATGTCGACACCACTTTCTTCAAAAGCCAGTAAAGGATGCCCTTCATAAACCGCAACCATAAAAGGCTCTCTAAACAATAATTGATAGTCCAATTGTTCAGGCAATATTGTATTGCGCATGATGCCAATGTCTATGCGCCCGGTCACTAAAGGCGGGATTTGCTGCTTCGTATTCATTTGATGCATATGAATAGAAACATCAGGATATGCTTCTCGGTATTGGCGTAGGCTCATGGTGACTTTGTGCATGAATGGCGTTGTTGACGTAAAACCAATAGATAATTCGCCCAGTTCCCCTTTTTCCATCCGAGCCGCTTTGGTCGCAGCGGCATCGACCTGCCCTAAAATTTGGTAGGCTTCCTTGAGAAACATGGCGCCAGCTGGGGTTAAGGCGACATTGCGGTTATTTCGCTCTAATAATTTGGCATTCACCATTTCTTCAAGCGCCTGTATTTGCTGGCTTAGTGGCGGTTGAGACATGTGCAAGCGCTCAGCTGCACGTCCAAAATGTAGCTCTTCGGCAACCGCAATAAAATAACGTAGGTGGCGTAATTCTATGTTCATTAGATTGATATTTTAAATGTATCATTGTGTATTATTAATATATTAGACAAAAAAATAGAAAGTTTCTATTCTTTGATCGAAATCAAGTCCGTTTAGTCGTCAAGGAATTTACATGGAACAGCAGTCAAATAGCCTCTCAACGAGCCAATCTCTCCAAGGAAAACAAACCAAAACCTTGACCAATACAGAGCCGAAAAAACATTATATTCAACGGGACGATGCTCTGTACCTGCGTGTCACTCTGTCATTTTTTACTGTAGGTTTTGCAACATTTGCGTTGCTGTACTTTGTACAACCTATTTTGCCAATGCTGTCAGCGGATTTTAATATTTCCCCAGCGACGGCCAGTTTATCACTCTCTTTAAGTACAGGATTAATGGCATTGGGATTGCTGATCACTGGTCCTATTTCCGATGCAATTGGTCGTAAAAATGTGATGGTCATTTCCCTGACTTGTGCGGCACTTTTTACATTAATGAGCTCGATAATGGAGAGTTGGCAAGGGATTTTGATCGCTCGTGCATTAGTGGGATTATCACTTAGCGGTGTCGCCGCTGTCGCCATGACCTATTTGAGCGAAGAAATTCACCCGAGCTATGTTGCACTGTCGATGGGCTTATATATCAGTGGTAACTCAATTGGGGGAATGAGTGGGCGTTTAATGACTGGGGTTATAGCCGACTATTATTCATGGCGCGTTGCGGTGGTTATTTTAGGCTCATTGGCGTTGTTGGCCGCGATTGGATTCTGGCGCTTATTACCACCATCCCAACACTTTCGCGCGAGTTCTCTGAAACCTAGAAACCTTTGGGTTAACTTACACTTACATCTACGCGATACGGGATTACCTTGGTTATTTATTGAGGGCTTTATCTTGATGGGTGGTTTCGTCACCATGTATAACTACATTGGATACCGCTTACTTGAATCGCCTTATAATTTTAGTCAGTCTGTCGTAGGATTCTTATCTATTATTTATTTAACAGGAACTTATAGCGCGACTAAAACAGGAAGTTTGACCCAGAAACATGGTTTTGGGCGAATTTTAATTGCTGCCATTGCGATGATGTTAATTGGCGTAATTTTGACGTTACACAGTAATATCTGGGTCATTTTATTAGGCATGACAGTATTGACCACTGGATTCTTTGCCGGGCATTCCGTTGCAAGTAGCTGGGTTGGACGTCGCGCTAAACGGGCAAGAGGACAAGCATCTTCCCTCTATTTGTTTAGCTATTATGCGGGTTCCAGTATTGCCGGTACATTGGGTGGCTTTTTCTGGTCGGCATATGGTTGGAATGGCGTGGCATTATTTATTGCGGCTCTTCTACTGGCCGGTGTAGGTATCGCTTATAAGTTAAAAACAAAATGTTAGTGGCTTATAAATTACCGAATAATCCAATAAGTTAACTGCTACCAAAGGTTAGAATTCACATCCTCATCATAGTTAATAGAAAATATATAAATTAATCAATGATGAGGATCTTCAATGAAAAAATTATTATTATTTCCTTTATTACTCTGCTATAGCTACTTTGCCCTGCCTCATGGCTATATCGAGTATCCTGCAAGCCGA
The DNA here is from genome assembly GCF_009706505.1 of Providencia sp. wls1922. Classification (NCBI taxonomy): domain Bacteria; kingdom Pseudomonadati; phylum Pseudomonadota; class Gammaproteobacteria; order Enterobacterales; family Morganellaceae; genus Providencia; species Providencia sp. wls1922. Next base: position 11,626 of record NZ_WLUG01000032.1, read on the forward strand.
GCTTACCTGTGTAAATTACAAACCAATAAAAACTGTGGCGCTATTCAGTACGAACCTCAATCTGTTGAAGGATTGAAAGGATTCCCTCAAAAAGGACCGGTTGATGGTAAAATTGCCAGTGCGGGTGTTGCGGCTTTTTCATCTATCGATGTTCAGAATCCTTTTCGCTGGACGCGCATGTTAATAGAAACACCTGATTTTGATTTTTTCTGGCGATTAACGGCGATCCACAAAACGACGAAATGGGAATATTTTATTACACGAAAAGATTGGAACCCAAGTGAACCATTAACCCGATCCCAGTTTGAATTAACGCCATTCTGTAAATACGAAAAAGTAGAGACGCCGCCGAGTTTAGTGCAGCACAATTGCAAGCTCCCTCAAAATTACCAAGGCTACCATATTGTTTTGGGGGTTTGGACCATTAATGATACGGGCAATGCATTTTATCAAGTGATTGATATAGAGATAGATTATAAGCAATAACAGCAAGAAAAAACCATGATGGGATAGTACAATACCCTACTGCGCTATCCCTTAATTTCCTGATTAAGCCTGTTGATAAACTGAGATGTTAATGTTAGTTTTGTTTTATAATCACAAAGAATGTTGTAACTAAATATAAGGTTGAATACATCAAATGTCCAAACAACAGTTAATTAGCTCATTCAATCTATTAGAGTCGAATATTAATCTGCTATGCCAATTGCTTCAGGCGCAAAAAGGTGTCAATGCGGCTGTATTTAGTTTACCGGAAACCCTTAAAGGGGACGAAAACAATGAAGTCAATTCTATCTTTGTGGATAAACATACGGGAAACGATGCAATAGCCCAAACAATAGAGCTATTTAAGCTTTTGTTTATTCATAAAAAATCAGAATTAGTTAGCAACAAAACAGCGATACGTTTACCAGGAGCGATTTGTTTAGCACCCTCTTACGCTGAATATAAACAATTTCAGCAGTTAATTTCCGATATCAACCAGTTAAAAATAGACATTAAGCAAATAGTGACCAATGTCGATGAGGCTCATCGGTTTGAATTTATAAGAGAAAGTTTGCATGGGCTACTTACACTGAATACCTATCGAACATTCACCGCTGTTGTCGATCCTGATACTATTCGTTTTGGGTGGGCAAATAAGAAAGTGATCAACAAAGTGACTCAAGAAGAGATGCTCAACCGTTTACAAGCCAGTCTAGAAAGCGGAAGAACACCGGCTCATTTACAGCGCGAACATTGGCAGCTGCAGTTAGAAACTGAGATCCAGTTAATTCGCTCCCTTCCCCATGATTGCATTCTAAAAACACAGCGTCCGGTTAAAGTTCAACCTATCGCCCGAGTTTGGGACAAAGAAACTCAAAAGCAAACACAATATCCTTGTGCGACGCCGATATTGGTTTTTGCTGTCGATAAAATATTGAGTGACATAAAGTTGGGTGAGCTGGCGGATTATCATCAAGACAGTATCGCATTGCGTAATCGCCCAAAAGCAAAGCCTGTTGAATTACTGATACCACGCTTAAATCTGTATATAGAGCGATAAAAAAAGCCCCTGCTCTATTTCTAGTACAGGGGCTGAAAACCTTATCTTAGATAAAGATAAAGATAATTACGACTTCATGCTACCAACCATATCTTCTGGACGAACCCACTCATCAAATTGCGCTTCAGTTAAGTAGTTCAATTTCAGAGCTGATTCTTTCAAAGTCAGGCCTTCTTTGTGCGCTTTTTTCGCAATTTCAGCTGCTTTGTCGTAGCCGATATGGGTATTTAGCGCAGTCACTAGCATCAGAGATTCGTGCAGTAATTTCTCGATACGCTCACGGTTTGGTTCGATACCTTCCGCACAGTGTTCGTTGAAGCTACGCATACCATCAGCTAATAAGCGGATAGATTGTAAGAAATTATCGATAACCATTGGACGGAACACGTTCAATTCAAAGTTACCAGAAGCTCCACCAATGTTCACTGCAACATCGTTACCCATCACTTGAGCGCATAACATAGTTAATGCTTCGCACTGAGTTGGGTTCACTTTGCCTGGCATGATTGAGCTGCCTGGTTCGTTTTCAGGAATCGAAATTTCGCCGATACCACAACGAGGACCCGATGCTAACCATCTAACATCGTTAGCAATCTTCATTAAAGAAGCAGCTAAGCCTTTTAATGCACCGTGTGCGTGAACTAATGCATCACATGTTGCTAATGCTTCAAATTTGTTCGGTGAAGTCACAAACGGTTGACCCGTTAATTCTGCAATTTTCTTCGCAACACGAACCGCATATTCAGGGTGAGTATTTAAGCCTGTACCGACCGCAGTACCACCTAACGCAAGCTCGCAAACATGTGGCACTGCGTTTTCAATATGTTTTTCATTATGGGCTAACATAGCGGCCCAACCTGAAATTTCCTGACCCAATGTTAATGGTGTTGCATCTTGTAAATGCGTACGACCGATCTTAACAATGTCTTTGAATTCTTTTGCTTTCGCATCGAGGGTTTTATGCAGAACTTTCAGTTCTGGCAGCAAATGTTCACGCATCGCGACAACGGCCGCCACGTGCATTGCTGTTGGGAAGACGTCGTTAGAGCTTTGGCTCTTGTTAACATCGTCATTTGGGTGGATCAGACGGTCGTTACCGCGCTGTCCCCCGAGGATTTCGCTACCGCGGTTAGCAAGTACCTCATTCATGTTCATGTTACTTTGAGTACCAGAACCAGTTTGCCAGATAGCGAGGGGAAATTCTGTTGGATGCTTGCCAGCAAGGACTTCGTCTGCCGCAGCGATAATCGCATCACCGCGATCTTTTGGCAGTAAACCTAAATCCATGTTCACGCTTGCAGCCGCTTTTTTAGTGACAGCTAATGCGTGGATCAGAGCAACAGGCATTTTCTCTACAGAGATACGGAAATGTTCTAAAGAACGCTGCGTTTGCGCGCCCCACAAGTGGTCAGCAGGTACTTCAATTGGTCCCATTGAGTCTTTTTCAATGCGAGTGGCTGCCATTACTAGCTCCTTAGGTACATATTCAGAATAATTAATTTTAGAATCATCTGCTTGCAGGTAAGCAAATAACCGAGCAGTATAATGCCACAAATTGAATTTCAATTATGAGACTTGGTCGAGCTTATTGTGCTGTAGTAAAAAGGAAATTAGTTGATTTTTGCAAAAAGAGAGTTTTGATATGCTAAAAATGATAAACCAAATCCAACACTATGATTGGGGAAGTAAAACTGCCCTCAATGAGCTGTATGGCTATCCTAATCCGGATAATTTACCTATGGCTGAACTTTGGATGGGCGCTCACCCCAAAGCCAGTTCTGAGGTCATATCCCCCTTAACACATCAGAAAATCTCGTTAAATAGCTTCATTAAAGAAAATCCAGAGAAAATACTGAGCAAACATATCGCCGAGCGCTTTGGCCGATTGCCTTATTTATTTAAAGTATTGTGTGCTGCTCGGCCTCTCTCTGTTCAAGTTCATCCAAATAAGCATGATGCAGAAATAGGATTTGCTAAAGAAAATGTGCAAGGGATCCCTTTAGATTCTCCTATACGTAATTATAAAGATGATAATCATAAACCAGAGCTGATTTATGCATTAACGCCTTTTAAAGCAATGAATGCATTTCGTCCTATAGATGAAATTGTCGAATTATTTAGCTTTATTGCAGCCGCTCACCCTGAAATTCAACTTTTCGTTCAAGCACCAAGTGAAGAACGACTTAAAAAATTATTTGCACAGATTCTTAATCTGACAGGCGAACAAAAAGATCTTGCTATAGGGGTATTAAAAGCTGCATTAAATAGCAAACAAGGTGAGCCTTGGAATTCAATTAAACAAATGGTGAACTTATATCCAGAAGATAATGGTTTATTTACACCTTTAATGCTAAATATCGTTGAATTACAACCAGGTGACGCCATGTTCTTAGCCGCTAGAACCCCTCACGCCTATTTAGAAGGTGTCGGGTTAGAAGTGATGGCTAATTCAGATAACGTTTTACGGGCTGGATTGACCAGTAAACATATCGATGTTAAAGAACTGGTTGATAATATTGATTTTAAATCAATTAAAGCTGAAGATTTGTTCAACATTCCCGAAAAATCTGGAAATGTCTGGAAATATAAGATCCCAGTAGAAGATTTTTCATTTAATATATATTCTATTGACTGCTCTGGGTTATTCATAACTAACCATGTTGCTTCAATTTTGTTTTGTATTGAAGGTAAGTTAGTATTGCGATCAGGTAATCAAGAAATAAACATGAATTCTGGTGAATCTGTTTTCTTACCTGCTTATGAGGATAACATTTCTATTAAAGGAAATGGTCAATTAGCCCGAGTATTTAATTTTTAGGTCGTATTCTGTATTTAGCCGTTGGTACACACAGCCAAACGGGTAATAAAACTTATATTATTTTTACATAAGTACGTTTTGTACGTACTGAAAGGATGGATGTTGATAATGAAAAAGTCATTAGTTGCGGTAGGTGTTATCGTTGCTCTGGGCGCAGTATGGACTGGCGCATCATGGTACACAGGTTCAAAAGTTGAAGCTGAACTGAATAAAGTGATTACGAATTCCAATGCGTTTATCACCGCTAACAATCCAAGTGCTGATGTTGTCTTCAAATTAGAGAACTACAAACGTGGTGTTTTCTCTTCTCAAGCTGACATCGTCATTACTTCAACCACTTCTGCTGACGAAAACATCGTCTTTAAAGCGGATATCTCGCACGGTCCACTGCCATTATCTCAAGTGGCTAAATTCAACCTGATGCCAAAATTGGGCGCAGTGAATGTTGAATTAGCGAACACTAAAGCGACTAAAGAGCTGTTTGAAGCGACTAAAGGCAAGCCATTCATGCATGGTTCTGCGGTTATCGGCTACAGCAAAAATGTGGATTCTAGCATTGAGCTGATCCCACTTGAGTACACTAAAGATGATGGTAAGTTCTCTTTCAGTGGCGCTAAATTTGATATCGCAACCGGTTCTGACTTAAGCACCGTTGATGCATCTTTAGTGACTGATAGCTTAGTCATTAGCAGCACCAAGGAAGAAGGCTCTATCACCATGAAAGGCCTGAAGCTGGTTTCTAACGTCACGAAATCTCAGCACGGCTTCTATACTGGTACTCAATCTTTCGTGATCGCAGATACCGATGTTAGCATCCCTGAAACTAAGTTCTCGTTCAAAAACTTAGACGTTTCAAGTGATACATCTATCAACGGTGATGATGTTAAAGGTAATATTTCTTACAAAATCAGCGATGTAAAAGCGTTAGAGCAAAACTTAGGCTCTGGTGAGCTGACGGTTGCTATCGAGAAATTAGATGCGAAAGCATTAGGCAAGTTTGTGGAGCAATACAACCAAGCATTGGCTGATGGCTTAGCAACAGGCAACCCTGGTGAAGTTAGCGAAAAAATCGCAATGCAGATGATGACCACGACTCTGCCAGAGCTGATGAAAAGCAAGCCTGTATTCACAATGAGCCCGTTCTACTGGAAAAACGACGCTGGTCAAAGTTCTATCGACCTGAGCATCACATTCAACAAGTGGAATCAAGACGAAATCACTGCGTTAGCAATGCAAAACAAAGTGGATGAAGCGTTCAAACAACTGATCACTTCTTTCGACTTCAGCATGAAACTGAACAAGCCAATGATCATTGAGTCAATGACTCAAGCGATGATCTTAGATGGTGGCGTAGCAGTATCAGCAGAAGACAAGAAAGCGGTTCAAGAACAAGTTTCTGAAGAGTTCGCAGGCGTTCAACAAATGCTGACTGCGGATATGTTCTCTAACCCGTTCGAAGAAATGTTCATGACGGATGAACAACGTGCAGAAAAAGCGAAAGAGAAAAAACACCCTTGGATGATCGACAGCGAAAACGATTTAACCATGACTGTTAAATTCTCTGGTAACGATCTGACCTTCAACGACGACAAATATACCTTAGCTGAATTCTTAACTAAGATGAAAATGATGCCGGGCGCAGAAGATGAAATGGGTTACGAAGAAGAAGCTCAACCAGCTGATGGTGCAGAAGTTGCAGAACCTGCAATTGAAGCAGAACAACCAGCAGAAGCGCCAGCTGCACAGTAATTGATTCTTAAGATAATTTTCCCTTAAGATAAATCAAGTAAACGCCAGTCACACAGACTGGCGTTTTTCTTTTTATCACCCTCTTTTTCATTGATTTTTACTCAATTACAGACAAAATGGAGGCAGTATATCTATAAGGATCATTTATTGTGATAAACAAACAACTCCCACTCACGGATTTACATCGCCACCTTGATGGCAACATTCGCCCAGAAACCATTCTTTCCCTTGCACAACAACATCACATTCAGCTTCCAGCCGATGAAATTGAAGCATTACGCCCTCACGTTCAAATTATGGGACAAGAAGCCGATTTAGTGGGTTTTCTGACTAAACTGGATTGGGGTGTTGCTGTCCTCGCAGATTTAGATGCTTGTAAGCGCGTCGCATTTGAAAACGTGGAAGATGCGTTCAACGCTGGTATCGACTATGCTGAGTTGCGTTTCTCCCCTTACTATATGGCCATGAAGCACCAGCTTCCTGTTGAGGGTGTTGTTGGCGCAGTTATTGATGGTATTGCCGCTGGTTGTCGCCAATATGATATTCAAGTGAACCTGATTGGTATTTTAAGCCGTACATTTGGGCAACAAGCTTGTGCCATAGAATTAGACGGTCTTCTTGCTCATCGAGATAAACTATGTGCTCTCGATTTAGCTGGCGATGAGCTAGGATTCCCTGGCGTCCTATTTGAAGAACATTTTACCAAGGCGCGTAATACTGGACTCAATATCACTGTTCATGCGGGTGAGGCCGCAGGCGCAGCTAGTATTTGGCATGCGATCAAGCATTTAGGTGCTCAGCGTATTGGCCATGGCGTAAAAGCCATTGAAGATCCTGAACTTATTGAATTTTTAGCAAAAAATAACATTGGTATTGAAAGCTGTTTAACTTCAAATATTCAAACCAGCACCGTCCCTTCACTGGCTCATCACCCATTGAAAACGTTTTTATCCCACGGTGTATTAGCATCCATTAATACCGATGACCCTGCTGTTCAAGGTATCGAGCTACCTTACGAATATAATGTTGCTGCATCGCAAGCCGGCCTAACACAAGCTGAAATTGAGCAAGCACAACGTAATGGCTTAACGATGGCTTTCCTTTCCGACAGCGAAAAAGCCGCGTTAATGCGTAAAGCGGCCAGCCGATAATCCCGTTATAACCCCCTCCGTTATAACTACCAATAGGGCAGATCCCGTTTCTGCCCTATTTGACCTTTCGATATTTCAAGTTATCTCTGCTGCTAATCTGTTTTATAGTATTAAACCCTTTAGTATGTTGTAACTAAACTGGCATGTAGATAAAGGCAGCAATGGCTGCCTTATCGTGTTAATTACTGTTTTTCTAATCGTTTGGCATATTTCTGGGCTATCACTGCACACACCATTAATTGAATTTGATGGAAAATCATTAATGGCAGCAAAATAATCCCCACTGTTGCCGCTGGAAATAAAACGTTCGCCATCGGCACGCCGTTCGCTAAACTCTTTTTCGAACCACAGAACAGGATGGTAATTTCATCTTCCTTGCTAAATCCAAGAAGGCGCGCTGACATCACGTTAATCACCATCACCACCACTAACACGACGCAAGAAACTAATGTAATGATAAACAATGAATAAGCATCGATAGTTTGCCAGATGCCCTCCACTACCGCTTCACTGAACGCCACGTAAACTACCAGGAGAATCGATGAGCGGTCAGTGGTATTAACCAATCTTTTATGGCGATTAATCCAGTTAGCAATTAACGGGCGGCACAAATGCCCAACAATAAACGGCACCATTAATTGCAACATAATTGAGCCAATCGCGTTCAGAGTGTCCATGGCTTGGCTGCCGTCGGTATCCATTAGTACCCCCACCAAAACAGGTGAGAGGAAAACCCCTAAAATACTGGATGCCGAAGCGCTACAAATCGCGGCAGCAACGTTGCCCCCTGCTACTGAGGTAAATGCAATCGCTGACTGCACGGTTGCTGGCAATGCACATAAATAGAGAAAACCCATATACACCGTCGGTGACATCCAATGAGGCACCATGAAACGTAACGCAATACCAATAATGGGAAAGAGAATAAAAGTGCTAGCAAATACCAGTAAATGAAGCCGCCAGTGCCCCATCCCTGCAACAATAGATTCTCTGGATAACTTAGCTCCATGCATAAAGAACAGTAGCGCAATTGCCGCTGTAGTTAAGTGCTGAAAAACGGTTTTGACTTCCCCTTCACAAGGAAAAATACTGGCGATAACCACTACGCCAATCATAATCAACAGAAAAGAGTCTATTTTAAGTTTTGCTAATAAATTCATTCGATTTTCCACAAATAAAAAGCCAGGTTTCACACTGGC
>NZ_WLUG01000033.1:0-47423 GCF_009706505.1 Providencia sp. wls1922
AGGGGTGTTGGCTACATTCACTCACCCTTGCCATCTACCCGCAACTTAAACTACTTTGTGTATTATTAAGGAATTGAGGCTAGCGCCGCACCGTCCCATGATAATATCACGCATCTACGTTGCTGCAAGCGAGGAAATATCCTTGAAAGCAACTATTTGATCAGCAATCGTTTTCGCGGTATCCCTAGGAACTGAATGCATTTAGCTAGGTAGAGTAATCTCATCAGTAAACCAGATAACCACCATAAGCGCGACTTATTACAGCGATTCGCCATTTCATCTGATTTTTTGTTAAAGTAATGGATAAATTTACTATCACAAGGGTTAAGTTATGCTGATTACTATTTCACCTGCCAAGACATTAGACTACGAAAGCCCGCTCGCCATCGACACGTTTACTCAACCCGAGCTCCTCGCTGAGTCTGAAAAACTAATTAAAACATGCCGAAAACTCACGCCAGCGGATATCTCCAGCTTAATGAAAATTAGTGATAAACTTGCAGGGCTGAATGCGGCGCGTTTCGGTGAATGGCAGCCAAACTTTACCCCTGATAATGCACGCCAAGCCATCCTCGCCTTCAAAGGGGACGTGTATACCGGCATGCAAGCCGAAACGTTTTCTCCCGCTGATTTTGAATTTGCTCAGCAACATTTACGTATGTTGTCCGGCCTATATGGTGTGCTGCGTCCATTAGACTTAATGCAGCCTTATCGCTTGGAAATGGGAATTCGCCTTAAAAACAGCCGTGGTAAAGACTTATATGAATTCTGGGGAGATATCATCACTCAGCATTTAAATAAAGCACTGGCAGCGCAAGGAGATAATATCCTTGTTAATTTAGCTTCTGATGAATATTTTAAGTCTGTGAATACCAAAAAATTAGATGCTGAAATTATTAAACCCGTTTTCTTAGATGAGAAAAATGGCAAATATAAAGTCATCAGTTTTTATGCAAAAAAAGCTCGCGGATTAATGAGCCGTTTTATCATTCAAAATAAACTGACTAAATCCGAACAGCTATCTGACTTTAATCTAGAAGGCTACCAATTTGATCAAGCGCAGTCGAAAGGTAATGAATTAGTCTTTACACGACCTGAGCAAGCCTAATCATAGACTCACTACGTTGGCTTATGGGGAATGCATCACACCCTATAAGCCTCATACTCAACATACGATATCTTATTTCAAATCCCCGTCACAATCTGGCGATAAAATAATCACCTCTTAAGCTGTATAGCATTCTTTCACCAGTGAGCGCGACAGAGTTATGCCAAAATTCGAGTAAATCTTTGCCATTTATTTTGGAGGTGAGCCATGCCATATTCTGCTGCGTCACATCGTTACACAGATATGGAATATCGTCAGTGCGGTCGGAGTGGATTAAAGCTCCCCCTTGTCTCTTTAGGACTCTGGCATAATTTTGGTGACAACAAGCCAATTGAGAACTGCCGAGCCATGTTAAGACATGCGTTTGATCATGGGATCACCCATTTTGATCTCGCCAACAATTACGGGCCACCTCCTGGCTCCGCAGAACAACAATTTGGTCGCATTCTACAACAAGATTTTCGTCCTTATCGCGATGAAATGGTTATCTCCTCCAAAGCAGGTTACACCATGTGGGAAGGTCCTTATGGTGATTGGGGCAGTAAAAAATATTTAGTTGCCAGTCTTAACCAAAGTTTAAAAAGAATTGGCGTCGATTATGTGGATATTTTCTATCACCATAGACCCGATCCTCAAACTCCATTAGAAGAGACCATGGCAGCCCTTGATTTGATCGTTCGACAAGGTAAAGCGCTTTATGTGGGAATTTCGAATTACCCAGCAGAAACAGCGCAAGAAGCTATCCGTATTCTCAATCAACTGGGCACCCCCTGCCTTATTCATCAACCTAAATACTCCATGCTAGAACGTACCCCAGAAGAAGGCCTCCTCGATTTGCTCGAAGAGGAAGGTGTCGGCTCGATTGCCTACTCACCACTGGCTGGGGGTATTTTAACGGATCGTTATCTCAATGGTATTCCCGCTGATTCTCGTGCAGCAGGTAATCCATCACTGCCGCCTGAAAGACTTACATCCGCTATTTTAGCAAAAGTTAAAAAACTCAATGAATTAGCCTTAAATCGTGGGCAAAAATTGAGTCAAATGTCTTTAGCGTGGTTACTGCGCCACGACCGCATTACTTCCGTGCTTATCGGCGCAAGCCGTATCAGCCAAATCGATGACGCTCTCGGCATGATGGAAAATCGTGATTTTAGCCAAAATGAGTTAAAAGCCATTGAGCTGATCCTCGAAGACTCAATCTAAGCCCTTCCTATCGCTATCTCTTAAAATATATTTAAGGGATAGCTTTCTATTTATTATCTTTAATTTAAATACAAACGAACGAATAACATTCTGGTTTATTATTTTATATTCATACAAAACAAATTTGAGTCATTAATTAATCGATAACATTCTTTAATTATTTAAGTGAGTCATTTAAGCTTTATTTGCAGTTTAATTAATTCACTTTATAACGAGGAATTTATATGCGTAAAATCTCTACTGTCTTAATCACCTTATTATTCCCTTTATCCGCACTTTCCATGACTATATCGACCAACGCACAACAAACGGATACCGAATATCTGTGGAGCAACGGAGGAAATGGCGGTAACGGTGGGCATGGAGGCAATGGTGGTAACGGTGGAAGCGGTGGTAGTGGCGGGCATGGAGGCAATGGTGGTAACGGTGGTAATGGAAATTAAATAAACCCGATTATTTAATTATTTCCCCCTTCACATACGAAGGGGGATGGAGGATACAATGGTTAATCAATCTCTATTTCAATTTTTCTCTATTTTATTTCTCACTGCAATACCAACATTAAGTCATTCCAATTATATTCAATCAAATAAAAACACTTTATTCCATTTAAATAAAACCATTTTTATCGATAATATTTCTCAGTCTAATTCCTGCATTCCTTTTTATTACCGAAATTATTATTTCCATTTTTCCGAAAATGGCATAAATGGAACTCATGGACAAAATGGCAGTGGAGGAAACGGCGGTAATGGCGGAATCGGTGGTAATGGCGGCAGCGGAGGTAATGGTCAACATGGTGGAAATGGTGGCAACGGTGGCAGTCATGGTCATGGCAACCACGGAGGTCACGCGACGCCCGGCAGTAATGGAAATGGTGGCAACGGCGGAAATGGTGGCGTGAATGGTGGAGACGGCGGACACGGCGGTAACGGAGATGGTCTAGGTAACGGGGGGAACGGTGGAAATGGTTTCGTCAACGGCAATGGCGGCAATGGCGGACACGGAGGAAGCAATGGCGGTCATGGCGGTAATGGGGGGGATGGCTCTGGTAGTGGCGATGGCGGCAATGGAGGAAATGCAGGTATTGGAGGACAAGTGGGCAAAGGTGGTAAAGGAGGACCCGATGGCGGTCAAAATGGCACGGACGGCTCTAATTATTAGCTTTTCCTCAAAAAAAAACGGAAGCCAATACAGCTTCCGTTATTAAGATCCCCGTCAATCGCAGGTTTCAATTATTGTTTCGGTGCTAACTTCATTAAGAATTCGCGTAATTGAGCAAAATTTGACGGTAAGAAGTGAGAAAGCAGAGGTAAATCTGCACGTTCCGCCAGCTCTTTTGGCAGCGAAATTTGTTTATTTAAGATAGCTTCCACGCTCTCCTTAAATTTCGCAGGATGAGCAGTTCCTAAGAACAGGCCATATTCACCATCTTGCAGCTGATCACGCAGGACTCGATAAGCAACCGCTGCATGAGGCTCCGATAAATACCCTTTCTTATCTAACTCACGTACGGTTTCTTGAGTCACTTCATCACTCACTGCACCGTAACCTAACTCTTTCAATGACCAACCTTTGCGACGGAATAACTCTTCAATACGCGGCCAGTTATTTGGCTGGCTGACATCCATTGCGTTAGATAAAGTCGCAACGGTTTGATGTGGCGCCCATTTACCATCAACTAAATAACGCGGAACCGTGTCATTAACGTTAGTGGCAGCGATAAAACGTTTCACTGGTAATCCCATAGATTTCGCCAGCAAGCCTGCCGTTAAATCCCCAAAGTTACCACTTGGCACAGAGATCACTAGTTGATCGCGTTTTTTTGCTGGGATCTGAGCAACCGCTTCAAAATAATAACAAATCTGCGCTAACAGACGGCTAATATTGATGGAGTTCGCAGAGTTCAAATACAGGGCTTTTTTCAGTTCTTCATCATCAAAAGCGTGTTTGACCATCGCCTGACACGCATCAAAATCATCTTTGATAGCCACAGTATGGATGTTTTTACCCAGCGTACAGAATAGTTTTTCTTGCAGTGGGCTGATTTTGCCTTCTGGGTATAAGATAACCACTTGAACATTATCCAAACCATAGAATGCATGGGCAACAGCAGCGCCGGTATCACCAGATGTCGCGGTTAAGATAGTGACTGGCGCACCACCAGCTACTTGACCTAACGCTTGCGCCATGAAGCGACCGCCAAAGTCTTTAAATGCCAGTGTTGGTCCGTGATACAGCTCTAACGTAGCCACATCATCTTCAACTTTGGAAACAGGTGCAGGAAATGCAAAAGCCGTTTTAACACGCTCAGCGAGCTGCTCAGCTGGAATTTCATCTCCAATAAACGCGTTTAAGATACGGCTACTACGAGTGACAAAATCCAACTTCAGTAATTCATCAATTTCACTGGCGCTAAACTCAGGTAAGTCTTGAGGGAAAAATAGCCCTTGTTGCTTACCTAACCCTTGTTTCACGGCTTTCGCGAAGCTGACTTGTTCGTTGTTATCTTTTAAATTATACAGTTTCATCGTTTACCCTATTGTCCTTGCACCCGCCATATCTAAACGACAGATATGCACAAAGCCCTCATCATTTTGAATGTAATGTTGTTGTAGGTACTGCACCATCTCTTCTGCGATTTTTTTATCATCACAAATGGTAAAAATTGTTGGTCCTGATCCCGAAATACCACATGCCAGAGCACCAATTTGCTTCGCATGTTCTCGTGCCTTCGCAAAACCTGGCAGCAACTGAGTACGGTATGGCTCTGCGACGACGTCTTTGATCATCGTGACCGCTAGCTCAGGCTGATGAGTATGACATGCATGGATAAAGCCTGATAAATAGCGCCCATGATTTACAATATCATGGCGAGAATAGCTATCGGGTAAAATGGCTCGCGCTTCTGCGGTAGAGACTTTAATACCCGGATAGGCCATCACCCAATACCAGTTTTCAAACGCAGGGACGGGCTGAGAAATAATGCCATTTTGCTCGATGATCAGCTGTAAGCCCCCCAAGTAGCATGGCGCGACGTTGTCATAGTGAATACTGCCTGAAATACGCCCTTCTAGCTCGCCCATCATGCCAAGCAGTGCGGTTTGGTCAAATGGCTTATCTGCAAACTCATTGAGTGCCATCAGTGCAGCGACGACGGAGCAAGCACTTGAACCTAAACCCGAACCAATTGGCATATTCTTTTCAAGGGTCATTGCCACGTTCAGTTTTTTACCAAGACGCTCGCAAAACAGTTCCCAGCATTGGTAAACAATGTTGTGTTCCATTTTTTTCGGTAGCTTAGAAACAAATCGACCTTGGTTTTCTAATGAAAATGTCTCTGCCGCTTCAATGCTGACACAGTCACCGAGCAGTGAGCCATCAATCGGAGAGACTGCTGCGCCTAGCACATCAAATCCAACGCTCACATTACCAATTGAAGCGGGTGCATAAACTTTGATCACTTCTTAAACTCCCAATTTCCATGATAGGGTACGCAGCATATCCGCAAATACACCCGCTGCAGTTACATCATTACCAGCACCGTAACCTCTGAGAACTAAAGGAATTGGTTGATAGTAGCGTGTGTAGAATGCCAGTGCGTTTTCGCCATTTTTTACTTTAAACAGTGGGTCATTTCCATCAACGGCAACCATTTTCACCTGACAGCGACCTTCTTCGATAAGACCCACATAGCGTAACACTTTTTCCTCTGCTTCTGCCGCTTTTATCCGCGCAGCAAACTGGGCGTCAAGTTGTGGTAAACGCGCCATAAACTCGGCAACACTGCCTGAACTGTCGAAATCAGCAGGAAGTACAGATTCAATATTGATGTCGCTAAGTTCTAATTCATAACCCGCTTCACGGGCTAAAATCAGTAATTTACGCGCCACATCCATACCGGATAAATCGTCGCGTGGATCTGGCTCGGTGAAGCCTTTTTCCTTCGCTAACGTTGTCGCTTCTGATAAGGACATTCCTTCATCCAATTTACCGAAAATAAATGACAAGGATCCTGACAAGATTCCACTGAAATGAACTAATTCATCCCCTGCGTTCAGTAAGTTTTGTAGGTTTTCGATAACCGGTAAACCCGCCCCTACGTTGGTATCATAAAGGAATTTACGTTTTGAGCTCTCGGCGGCAGCACGAAGTTGATGATAATAATCCATCGACAATGTGTTGGCTTTTTTGTTCGGCGTGACGACGTTAAAGCCATCTTTTAAGAAGCTAGCATATTGCTCTGCGATCTCTTGGTTAGACGTACAGTCGATGATCACCGGGTTTAAAAAATGGTACTCACGCTCTAAACGGATCAGACGGCTGAGGCTAAACGCTTCTTTGGCTTCAGCTAATTCAGCTTTCCAATTATCTAAGTCAATTCCTTGCATATTGATCAGCATCGCTCTTGAGTTCGCTATCCCACAGACACGTAGATCAATATGTTTTTGTTTCAGCCACTGTTGTTGACGGTGGATCTGTTCGATCAACGCATTACCGACGCCGCCCACTCCGACAATAAAGGCTTCAATCACTTGCTCAGCATTGAACAGCATTTGGTGACATAAACGCACCGCTGAAGTGGCAGACTCATTGGCGATCACCGCAGAGATTGAACGCTCGGACGAGCCTTGCGCGATAGCAACGATGTTGATATTGCCGCGGGTTAATGCTGAGAAGAAACGTGCGGAGATGCCTTTTAATGTACGCATACCATCCCCAACAACGGAGATGATGGACAGTTGCTCCATCACATCTAACGGGTCTAATACCCCGTCTTTAAGCTCTAAATAAAACTCTTCTTCTAATGCGCCACGAGCGCGCTGTAGCTCATTTTGCGGCACGCAGAAGCTGATACTGTATTCCGACGATGATTGCGTGATCAGCACCACGGAGATCCCTTTACGGGACATGACCGAGAAAATACATGCTGCCATACCAACCATGCCTTTCATACCCGGACCTGAGACGTTGATCATCGCCATATTATTCAGGTTAGTGATCCCTTTCACTGGTGTACTAACATCCGTTTGACCATCACCAATCAGCGTACCCGGTGCACTTGGATTAGTGGTGTTTTTGATCAGGCAAGGGATTTGGAATTGTGCAATTGGGGCGATAGTACGAGGGTGTAAGACTTTCGCGCCAAAATAAGAAAGCTCCATCGCTTCTTGGTATGACATCCCTTTGAGTAAACGGGCATCAGGCACTAAACGTGGGTCACAAGTATAAACCCCATCAACATCTGTCCAAATTTCACAGCAATCTGCACGTAAACATGCCGCTAATACCGCAGCCGAATAGTCGGAACCATTACGTCCTAACACCACCAGTTCACCCTTCTCATTTCCAGCCGTAAAGCCTGCCATCAACACGAAATGATCTTTAGGGATGTTCAACTCTGCAATACGTTTAGTGGATTCATTGATATCAACGGTGGATTCAAGATAGTGACCTTTTGCTAGCAAGCTTTTCACCGGATCAATCACGGTGACTTTGTGACCGCGAGCTTTTAATACAGATTCCATGATGGCGATAGAGAGCTTCTCACCACGGCAGATAATAGAGGCGTTGATGCTATCAGGACATTGTCCTAGAAGAGTAATACCATGCAGTACTTGTTTGATTTGCGCGAATTCGTGTTCAGTCAGCTTTTTCAGCTTGTCATATTCAAACCCGGGCTGCTTTTCTTTCAATCCTTTTAAGAGATTAGCAAAAATCATTTCTGCATCACTCACATGCGTGATGACATCCTGACCTGCTGCCGTTTTTTCAATCATCGCCACTAAATGGTTAGTGATTTTCGCGGGTGCAGATAGCACCAACGCGACTTGTCCATCTGCCAATTTGCTTTCCGCGATATCAGCAACATTAAGTACCCGTTCGTCATTTGCGACTGAAGTACCGCCAAATTTAAGCACACGCATGGTATTTCTCTCCTGAATTAGCGCCAAAAAAAAGCCCACATCTTTTTAGGATGCGGGCTTTTTCATTTTTATTTTTTGGATGCGTCAGCCCGCCCCGTTTCCTGTGGTCACGGTGGTGGTGGTAATAATCGTAGTCAGGCTGATGTTACGCATAAAATTTGTTTGTCTCGTAGGGAACATTTCGGTTTCTCCCTATACGGTTAAAGTAATCACACAATAATGTCAAATTTATTTGTATTTATGACCTCAAAAGAAGCGGTAATTCAGCTCGGAGATCCACTGTATTCATCAAAAACATCTTCATAAAAAGAGAGCTAGCTTAGATATTCCAGTTGTAAAATTCATTAATTCTAAAATTAATAGATTTTAATTTTATTTAAAAAATTAGCGCCTCACATGTACAAAAAACAATCAAACACCAAATTTGATGACGGTATTTTAACCGTATTTCTCAACAGTAAATTTGAAATAAATTGCCACTGATGTCCTATCTTTCTCTCTTCGATTAATCTTGATCAAGATTTGCACCAACCTTAAAGAAACCTACTTAGTTTCAGATCAAAATTGCACATAAGAAACCAAATAGTCATTTAGTTAATTATAAGCATGCAAACATTAATTCAGATAGTTCTGAGGAGTCTTGTTATTTTTTTGTAAAACAAAATAGATTCACGCAAAGCAAGTAAGTGTAATCACCTAGTTTTTCTTATAAAAAACCAAAAATACTTTTTTTACGCGATTTTGATGTGCTAAACGAAATTTTACTCTCTGACAATTTTAAGGTGTTCTAAAGACACAAAAATCACTTACGTGACTTAGCTTAAGTTAAATCAAAATATCTTCATCCCTATTCATATCGACCTTTCTGTACGGTATCACGATGAAAAACGTGCATTATCTCTCTTTTTTCTCTTATTTTTATCGTCTATTCGATATCTCTATAACAAATAATTTTGGTATAATTATCTGCCTAACAATCATTGTTAACGTGCTACAATTGATTTTGATATGTATCAACAAAAGTTAGTTTTTTAGGTGGTAAATGCAGTATTAGCTGTTATATTGCTGTTAACAGCCCAATATTGGGAAAGTGCTTAAGTTTTGGTGAGTTTTATGACCTTCAGCCTAATGGATAGGCAACGCTAAGTCACTGAAAAATGTAAAGACAAATTTATACTCATAGACGTGTTTTTCCAGATAATCATACCAACAACCACCTAACTGGAAACGGCCTATGGGTTCAGTATTTTTATTTTAATACTTTAGGTAGCAAATATGCAGACCCCACACATTTTGATCGTTGAAGACGAGATTGTCACACGTAATACGCTGAAAAGTATCTTTGAAGCGGAAGGTTATGTTGTTCATGAAGCCACCGATGGTGAAGAAATGAACAATGTTCTTTCTGAACATGACATCAACTTAGTGATCATGGATATTAACTTACCAGGCAAAAACGGCTTACTGCTGGCTCGTGAACTACGTGAGCAAGAAAGTATCGCATTAATGTTCTTAACTGGCCGTGATAACGAAGTTGATAAGATTCTTGGTCTTGAAATCGGCGCTGATGACTATATCACCAAACCATTCAACCCACGCGAATTGACTATCCGTGCACGTAACTTACTGTCCCGTACTATGAATTTAGCGGGTGGTACAGAAGAACGCCGTCTGGTTGAGAGCTATAAGTTCAATGGCTGGGAATTAGACATTAATAGCCGTTCTTTAGTGAGCCCTGCTGGTGAGCACTACAAATTACCACGTAGTGAATTCCGTGCAATGCTTCACTTCTGTGAAAACCCAGGCAAAATCCAAACTCGTGCAGACTTACTGAAGAAAATGACTGGCCGTGAGTTAAAACCTCATGACAGAACAGTCGATGTGACTATCCGTCGCATTCGTAAACACTTCGAGTCTACGCCAGATACCCCAGAAATCATTGCCACCATCCACGGTGAAGGCTATCGTTTCTGTGGTGATTTAGACGAGTGATTTCATTCTGATTAATAAAAAGCCGGCGCAAGCCGGTTTTTTATTGGAACTTAAAATACCAAAAATATTATTCCAATTCTAAAAAATTAAAACTGAAAGTCATTCAAAAATCGCCACTCATTTTAAACATAATCAGTGGCGATTTTTATATTAAAGCACTATCACCACGGCATAATTGGCACGGCGCTTAACGCATTTTTAGGCGAGCCGTCGATCATCTTATCGGAATAGGTCAAATAGACGAGTGCATTACGTTTTGGGTCGTAAAAACGAACCACTTGGAGCTTTTTAAACACCAGTGACGTTCTCTTTTGGAAAACTACCTGCCCTTTTTTCGGGTTACGTTTCACTCGGTCATTTAGCTCAATAGGACCCACTTGTTGGCAAGAAATGGCAGCATCCGAGGTATCTTCCGCTAATCCAAGCCCACCTTTAATCCCGCCCGTTTTTGAACGGCTTAGGTAGCAAGTCACATTGTCCACATCCGGATCATCAAAGGCTTCAACCACTATCTTATGGTCAGGTCCTAGCACCTTGAATACAGTATCAACTGAGCCGATTTCCTCTGCGACTGCCATAAAAGATAGTGCAGACAACATTGATCCCAAAATGAGGTTTTTCAGTGTATTACCTTTCGCAATACCTTTTTTAAATTTGGAAGAACCCATACAGTATTCCCTTTTCAGCTTAACATCTGAATTTTAAATAACCTAAACGGCAATAATTCTGTTTATTAACTAATTCTTAAATACAACTCATTTACTATAAACGAAAAAGGTAAGTTGTTATAGAATAGCCACTCATTGATTACTCATATCTGTTCTGTGAGTCGTATTGCCTGGGGATATCCATGGATCAAACAAATATTATTCGCGACCTTCTTCGTTGGATAGATGATAACCTTGATAAACCATTGTCATTAGATAATGTTGCCGCGAGAGCGGGTTATTCAAAGTGGCATTTACAGAGAATGTTCAAGGATGTGACCGACCAAGCAATTGGTGCTTATATTCGCGCTAGACGCCTATCTCGTGCCGCGGTTGCACTGCGCTTAACGAGCCGTCCCATTCTTGATATTGCATTACAGTATCGATTTGATTCACAACAAACTTTCACTCGCGCTTTTAAAAAACAGTTCAATTTGACGCCTGCATTTTATCGCCGCACTGAAGAATGGTGCGCAACCGGTATTTGTCCACCGATCGTGTTGGATGAACATTCTCCATTGGATTATGAATTTGTCACGATGGTCGAGCAGCCATTGGTTGGTTTGGAGCAAAGTTGTTCCTATGTGCTTGAAGAGTGGTCAACTGCCTGCTCGCAAATGCGTCAGTCTTTCTGGCGCTATTATTTAGAGCACACCACCAAAGTGGCTTCTGAAGTCTTTGGCTTACATCATGCGATTCATAGTGCTGAGAAAGATGATGAGCAAACTGTGTTTTACACCACCGCAGTGAAACCCGAAGATGCGAGCTTTAGTAACACCGAATATAGCCATGTTACGATCCCCGCAGGCGAATATGTGAAATTTAATTATCGCGGTGAGACGACGAGAGAAAGAATGCAGGAGTTCCTTTACCATGTTTATGGGGTCTACTTGCCAAAACTGAATCTCACTCGCCGTCCAGGCTATGATGTAGAACACTACAAAATCAAGGATGTGACGCACAATGAGATAACGGATACGGATCCAAGAACTCACATTGAAGCATTTAGCTATTATGTTCCGATCAAAAAGCCTGAAGCTAATTAAGCAGTCATAATCAGACACCCAAAATAAAGGCGCTCCATACATTGAAACGCCTTTTTCTTTTTTGCTGTTTTACTTCTTAACCTTGCTGCTCATCAAGAGCAGGCTGAGAAAGATGTGTCACCTCCCCCGCGGTTTCCACAATCCAGCCATTGGCTAACCATGGGCTATTTTGGTAATCAACGCGAGATAACGAGCAGTTACGCAGACGTAAACGTCGTGGAGAGTTTGCAGGCACACCTAAGATACGACTTAATAATGTACTGAGCGCCAAGCCATGACTAACCAATAATGGACGGCTTCCTTCTGGTAGTTCAAGGCAATTATTTAACGCCGCAAACATACGCGTGAAAAGTTCATCCATCGATTCCCCTTCAGGAATACGACCACCTTCGACACCATTTATCAGGCTTTGACGCCACTGTTCTTCTTGCTCAGACAACGAGCCAATTTCTCGTTGCTCCAAGACACCCATATTTAATTCACGCAGACGCGGTTCTGTGATAATTTCACACCCGCACACTTGTGCAATAATTTGTGCAGTTTCAAGTGTGCGTCCCATATCACTAGTGATAATATGGGTAATACCTTCGGATTTAACCCGTTGAGCAACCTGCATGGCCTGTTGACGACCAAGTGAGGTCAGCGGGCTATCAGATTGTCCCTGTATGCGACGTGCAACGTTCCATTCAGTTTCGCCATGGCGAACAAGATAAACCTGTAACATAGATGTGTTCCGTTATTACTGTACAAAGTATGTGTTCAAAGGAAAATAATTAATGTACCAAGTTATAGCTGCAACGACGAATCCTGCCAAAATTAAAGCGATTCATCTTGCTTTCGATGCCGTTTTTGGGCCTGGCAGTTATCAAATTGAAGATATTAATGTCGATAGCAGTGTTCCACAGCAACCTATCGGTAATAATGAAACCCGTACAGGAGCAAGACAACGTGTGATGGCATCACGCCAAGTACGCCCAGAAGCTGACTTTTGGGTAGGTATTGAGGCGGGTGTTGAAGATGACATGACATTTGCATGGATTGTGATTGAGCACCATCAAATCCGTGGAGAATCACGCTCTGCCAGTATTATGATCCCAGAAAAAGTGCTTGCGGGGATCCGTGAAGGTCGTGAGCTGGGTGATGAAATGGCTGACCTTACTGGTATTGATAATATCAAACAACAAGGCGGTGCGATTGGCTTCTTCACCAATGGCGTATTGACGCGCACCAGCGTTTATCAACAAGCACTCATACTGGCTTTAGTTCCTATTAAACACGAAATTTATAAAGAGCTAAATCACATAGAAGACTAATTATACTCAAAACGATTTAAAATGCATGTGGGGCTCTTAGCAATAAGAGCCCCACATTTATTTTTAGAGAATAATCATTGGCTGCTATAAAAGATAATCAAAAACTACAGTAGCTTAGATTCCAGCCACTCTTTTACCGGAATAGGGGCTGATTTCAAACTGTTTGAACCACGAGTAATGGTTGCAATGCCTACACCGAGCTCATTTTTTAATTCACGCTGGCTCATTTCACCGCGCATTAATTCTTGAACAATCCTAACGCGAGTCCCTAAAGCCGTCCGTTCATCCGGTGTGAGTAATAGCTGAAGAATCGAATCCTGTATATTTTGCTCAAAGGCCATTTGTAGCAGTTCCACAAAACGTTGCCAATCCGCATTTTCATCGGCGGTTAACGCCGGGTCTGGTTTATATTCTACAGTCATCATTCTACCCTTCCATACTATTAAACTAGTACAAATAATAGCACAGAACACTATTTCGTATAGTTAAAAATACAGCGCTCATCTTGTTGGAGGTAAACCAAACCGACCAACAAGATGAAACGCCATACAAATTAATACTTCATATTCCATTCGTTCACGGATAACACATTGCCTTTTTCACCTAAGAAATGTTTATAAAACAAATCATAAGAGAGAACATTTTTTACATAACTACGGGTTTCTGCAAACGGAATACTTTCCACAAAAGCCACCGCATCGATACGCCCTGCGCTGTTACCTAACCAGCGAGTCACTCGTGATGGGCCGGCATTATACGCCGCACTGGCTAAAATACGGTTATTACCAAATTGCTGATAAACATCGTCAAGATACGCGGTACCTAACTCAATGTTCATCACAGGGTTAGTCAGTTGCCCTGCATTCACATAACCAGTGATGCCTTGCTTTTGCGCCGTATGTTTTGCTGTCGCTGGCATTAACTGCATTAAGCCTGTCGCGCCAACTGGAGATTGTGCTTGCGGGTTCCATGCGCTTTCTTGACGAGCAATGGCCATCGCATAGCTTTTTTGGATCATTTTACTGCGAGTGTAATTATCAAACTGTTTTTCCCATGCCAGCGGGAAACGCTCTTCAAGATGATCCCACAGTTTTGCGGTTATCGTGGCTTGAACGCTCAGATCTGCCCATTTATTATCGAAGGCATAACGGGCGAGCTGCTCTTGTTGATTAGGTGACATGGAAGAGACCAAATTGATCCACTCGGAGCGAGCCAGATTATCCATCTCCCAATACATTAACTCACGGATGCGCTGAATCTGCGGCATGCTGTGAATACTGGAATCAGGTTTCACGGCTTTATTCACCATGACTGGGTAATCCATTTTTAGCTGCTGAGCGGCAACCATTGGGTAGAATCCACGCTTCGACGTTAGCTCTCGCAGTATACTTTCACCTTCAGCCGTTTTACCTTGATCAATCAAGGTGATAGCCTGCCAATATTGCCACTCTTCCTTATTTTTTACGTCGTTCGGTAGTTGTCGCAACCATGACGCTAATCCCGTTTTATCCCCTTCTCCCAGCGCTAAACGTACGCGGCGCTCTTTTAAGGTGGCAGAGTTAGTTTCTCGGATCACTTCATCACGCCACATTGCCTGCTCAGGAGTGACATCAACTCCCATATATTGCCACGCAATGCTGTCTTTCATTTGCTGGTTTTCTGCCATATTCATTTTCTGGGCAGAGCTGATCCCTGCTAATGCAGTACGGGCTGCATCAGGGGATTGACGCGCATAGCGGCTAAATCCAGCTAATGTGGCTTGACGCGTAAAATCCGTCGGCGTCAATGTTTTCGCAAACGAGACAACCGAAGCGGGGTCATTTTGTAGTTTAACCAACGCATCAGAGATAGTTTTGTAGCTACTTGGTAAGCGTTTCGCGAGGTAAGTTGCCGTTGATGTATTACCATCTTTGATAGCAAGGTGAATACGCGCCAAAATCATATCCGTTGAAAGATATCCGGCTTTTTCCCATTCAGTAAACAGTTTGTCGCATGCTGCTGGCATGGAATTACCATTGAGCCACATTTTTTCAGCGCCCTGCCACGCGACCTGTTTATTTCCTGTCGCCCAATTCGCAAAATAGAAATTACATTGTGCTTCCGCAGGTTGTGGCGGCTCAGGGCTAAATGCCAATAACGATGTCCACTCTTGGCGACGCGCCAGCTCATTCACAAACCGACTTTTGAGGGTTTTCGCCACAGGCAACGTTGGGTATGCATCGATAAATTCTTGCGCTTGTTTTGGCGAGATAATATCTAAATCTTGCGACAGCTCGCGGTATTCCAAATACGGATACAGCGGGTAATCACGTAAGGTTGGTAATAAACGCTCGACTTCATCCATCTTATTGGCATCCCAAGCGACTTTAATTGCTTGATAACGTTCACGTTGTGCCTGTAAAGAATCTGCCCAGACTGTTGTGGATACCAACAGCATGGTGACCGGAACTGCCGCTAACCAACCTTTCATGTTTATTCGCTCCATCGCTTAAATCTTGTTAGAGATTGCTCTCAAACATACTCAAAGCATTCATTAGATATATCAATAATGTTAATGCTACCTAAAGTTTTCAGCCAGCGACAGAGGAGATTTCTTGAAATGGTTGGGTTTACAATCTTTTACTTATTCGATTCGTTAACCCTGACAACACGGATAACCTAGACCAGCCTAGGGGCAATCGGGTATAGGCCTCTGCCGACTTTCCCTAAAATAAGATAATTATAATTAGATTTTCTGCCCTACTATTGCAAAGGTCATATTCAAGAAGCAGGTTTGACAGAAACTCAGATAGTGAATATTTAAAATTTGTTGAGTTTGGCATGTTAGAAAGTTCCAAGTCGAAATGTCTCAATTAAAGTAGGGAGATAGAGTTATTTATTATCTTTTCATTTTTATTGAACAAAATTAAATTTTGTAATGATAATCATTTCCATTTACGGGTGTTATATGTAATATTTTTTTATGCTTTTTTGACAAACTAAAAGTGGATTTGTATATGAATTTTAGTTGTAAGCCTAATGTATTAATGTTCAGTATTGTGCTAATTCCTTTCTTTACAAATGCATACTCGATGCATAAAGGAGATTCGTTTGGATTTATCCCTTCTATTGCGGTACAGGATGCCGCTACATCTGCATTAATGGAAAATATTACTGGTAAAAACATCTACGCAGCTTATGCAACTGGCTTAATAAAAAATAATAAAAACAAAAAAGTATCTCAACACTTATGTAATGGAAAGGATGAAGTTGTAAATACTGCCTTAATTGGAGGGTGTTCGTTAGTTGAATCCGATTCATTTACTTTATTAGAGACTAAGCATTTCATAAATAAAAACGGTGAGATGGTAGAAATTGATGTTCATGATCCTAATACAATTATAACTCCCACAATGAGAGTAACAGTCAAATATATCACTGAACCAAATCCTCTAATTCGGCAAAACAGTTGTAATGACTATCGCATCAATGACACACCAACCTCTTGTTTTGTTTTCAAAATAGCACCTTTTATTTTTGATAATTTACAACAAAGAGAACTAGTCATTAATGCCATGGAAAACCCTTGTTCATTTTTAACCTCTGTTGAAGATGCAAAAAAATTTACCAACTTAAAATATCCATACATTTCATACTTAGGCAGAACAGGAGGTGAGGCACGTTACATTCTAGATTGTGATACAAAAAATCCAGAAACTTACTCGTCGATTGTAGATGAAAAGATGCAATCAATATTACTTATTCGCAATAAAAAATAAGGATTTTTTTTATGGCTCAACCATATATCCGTATTAATCAGTTTGAGGCTAATTACTCTGATGTAGGCGTTAAATCTGCAACAGGGCATGTTAATTTTACTTTTATCGATGGTAATGGTGTTAATAAAGGAACTTTTGGTGCAAATCTAAAAAATAAAGATCGCCCATCTGGTGTATCTAATGAAGAAAGTGATAATCGACGTAAAATCGATGCAAAATCACCGCATCATTTCAGTTACGCAAAGTTGTCATCTAATGATTTTACGAACGCGTTAAAATATGCCCAAAAAGCACATCATGAATCTAGTATTGGTAA
Source organism: Providencia sp. wls1922 (assembly GCF_009706505.1). Classification (NCBI taxonomy): domain Bacteria; kingdom Pseudomonadati; phylum Pseudomonadota; class Gammaproteobacteria; order Enterobacterales; family Morganellaceae; genus Providencia; species Providencia sp. wls1922. The sequence continues at coordinate 17,371 of NZ_WLUG01000033.1, forward strand.
TATGAAATATGCGCTGGCTTGTGGCAATTGTGTTGACTTTGGAATGCAAGTATTTAATCAAACTACTTTAGGGCGTAGTCAATTGCCTAATTATTTACAACCAAATACTGCAGTGAGTATTTATGCAAACCTAAGTAATGCTCTTTGCTCTGGCGATAATTATCAAATTAAAGAAGCACGCAAAGTGGTATTAACCCCTAATAGATGGAGACCTGAACAATTACCTAATTGGGCTCAACCGTGTATAGATGCTGTTGTGCCAACTACAATTTCAGGGGGGAAATGGCTTGACACTAAATCAACGGATGCATGGGATGTTGCCAAGCATTTTACTATGGAACAGGGAACTTGCGAACTAGAAGTTCAGGAATTTGTGGTTAAGAACCTCACTGTTGCTTCACCGATTGTTATTAATCTAGACGGCTGTGGCATAAAAACGACCTCAATTTTTGATCAATCCGTTCAGTTTGATTTATTAGGAATTGGCCATAACGTTACCTCCGCGTGGATTATGCCAACTTCTGGTTTTTTAGTTTACAACAAACAAGGTATTGACAACGTAACTAGCGTTAATGATCTGTTTGGTGGCTCTGAGCGCATGGAAGGTTTCTTTAAACTTGTTGATTTGGACAAAGACAAAAAAGGATATATCGACAAAAATGATGAAATTTACGCTTCATTGCGCATATGGGTAAATCATCAAATGGACGGCATATCTCATGCAGGTGAAATATATACGTTACAAGAATTAGGTGTTGAGCGAATTAATACAGATTTCGACATTGTTGATTTTATTGATGAAAATAGTAACCTTATTGGCGAACGTTCTACAGCTATTATAAATGGTATCGAATGTGAAATGTCTGAGGTTTACTTCACTTATCTTTAATACCATTACTTCATATATTGGGGTCTAGCCGTTTGCAGTTCAGATCCCATCAATTATCATCCCAACCCTACTCAACACCTATTTCGAGCCTTTTGTTATATGTAATAATCGACATCAATAATGAATTAATATTGATTGCATGATGAGGTGATAGCCCCCTGAATTGTCATCACTTGCATGGGAAGTTATTGACATAAAGGCAGGAACAATTACAGTTAGACGCAATTACTTTTGAGTGGCTCGTTTTACACACTTTCGCTTTTGGAATCTCACTATTCGCCTTGAATTTATGAGTTATTACAAAGTGAATAACCGAGCGATGCGATTAAAAATTATGTTATAAAACAAAAGGTAAATAAATTGGCTCAATACGTTTACAGTATGTATCGAGTGGGAAAAGTGGTTCCCCCGAAACGTCATATTTTAAAGAACATCTCTCTGAGCTTCTTCCCTGGGGCGAAAATTGGTGTTTTAGGTCTCAACGGCGCGGGTAAATCAACATTACTGCGCATCATGGCTGGCATTGATACTGAGATTGAAGGGGAAGCACGCCCTCAACCAGGTATTAAAATTGGTTACCTGCCACAAGAACCGAAACTGAATCTGGAACATACCGTTCGTGAAGCCGTTGAAGAAGCGGTCAGTGAAGTTAAAAATGCTTTAACTCGCTTAGACGAAGTGTATGCACAATATGCCGATCCAGACGCTGACTTTGACAAGCTTGCGAAAATCCAAGGCGAGCTGGAAGCGATTATTGCCGCACAAGACGGTCATAATTTAGACAACCAACTGGAACGTGCTGCTGACGCACTGCGCCTGCCAGCTTGGGATGCGGTTATCGGCAACTTGTCTGGGGGTGAACGCCGCCGTGTGGCTATCTGCCGCCTGCTGCTGGAAAAACCAGACATGCTGCTGCTCGACGAACCAACCAACCACTTGGATGCTGAATCCGTTGCTTGGTTAGAGCGCTTCCTGCACGACTACGAAGGCACCGTTGTGGCGATCACCCATGACCGTTACTTCCTCGATAACGTTGCAGGTTGGATCCTTGAACTTGACCGTGGTGAAGGTATTCCATGGGAAGGTAACTACTCTTCTTGGTTGGAACAAAAAGATGAGCGTCTGGCGCAAGAAGCGTCAACAGAAGCGGCTCGTCGTAAATCCATTGAGAAAGAACTTGAGTGGATCCGTCAAAACCCGAAAGGTCGCCAATCCAAAGGTAAAGCGCGTCTGGCTCGCTTTGAAGAGCTTAACAGCGTAGAATACCAAAAACGTAATGAAACCAGCGAACTGTTTATCCCACCTGGACCGCGTTTAGGTGACAAAGTTATCGAAGTGGAAAACCTGAGCAAGTCTTATGGTGATCGCGTTCTGATCGACAACCTGAATTTCTCGATCCCGAAAGGAGCGATTGTCGGGATCATCGGTCCAAACGGTGCAGGTAAATCTACCCTGTTCCGTATGATTTCCGGTCAAGAGCAGCCAGATTCTGGTTCAATTACCTTGGGTGATACCGTGAAAATTGCTTCTGTGGATCAGTTCCGTGATGCAATGGATGACAGCAAAACTGTATGGGAAGAGATTTCCAACGGTCAAGACATCATGCGTATCGGCAACTTTGAGATCCCAAGCCGTGCTTACGTCGGCCGCTTTAACTTTAAAGGCGTTGACCAAGGTAAACGCGTGGGCGAGCTGTCGGGTGGTGAGCGTGGTCGTTTGCATCTGGCAAAACTGCTGCAAGTTGGCGGTAACGTATTGCTGCTCGATGAACCAACCAACGACCTCGACGTTGAAACCTTACGTGCGCTGGAAAACGCCCTGTTAGAATTCCCGGGCTGTGCAATGGTTATTTCCCATGACCGTTGGTTCCTTGACCGTATCGCAACGCACATCATCGACTACCAAGATGAAGGCAATATCACCTTCTTCGAAGGTAACTTCTCTGAGTACGAAGATTACAAGAAACGCACTTTAGGTGCGGATGCGCTGCAGCCACACCGCATCAAGTACAAAAAGATGACTAAATAATTCGTCTATTACGATCAAAAATGGCACCCTTGGGTGCCATTTTTTTATGCGGAAAGTGAATCATCCAGCATCAATAATTGCTGAACCAAAGAAACGCACTCTAAGAAGCGTGAATCGTAGTCTGACGACTCCACATGCACAAATTCAATATTATTTTTCTTCAGCATTTCAATCAGTAATGTTTGAAATTCCATTCTGTCTTTATCACTGCCTAAGCTGCGTAGACCATCTGCTACCCACGGAGTATTATTTTCCAGCAAGATAACAAGGTCAAAACGGTATTCATCGATCAGCGCCTGCACAAATGGGTGTTCTTTCCCTTCATAGCGCAAACAGAATGCTTGCGTGGTGACAAAATCCGTATCAATAAACGCCACTTTATTCGCATATTTAATTGCAAAATCAATATATTGAGCGTGACCCAACGCAATTTTATCGTAATCAGAATATTGCAGCGCCATCTCGTCACCGCCAAGGTGGCTAAATACATAATCGCGCCCATATTCCCACGCACTGGTAGTATTAAAGATATTGGCTAATTTATTGACGAGGGTGGATTTACCGCTTGATTCACCGCCTAACACCGCCACTTTACGCACAAAGAATGGCTTCACTTCGGTTGGAATATATTCCCAATAGCGGAATGGCGCTTGGCGAATTTGGTTGCCGCTAATGTTCATAAATGTGCGTTCAGGATCGATAAGAATAGTTTCGATCCCAAGGTATTTTTTATAGCGATGCACATCGTGAGGCTCGCCGGAATAGATAAAGCTCGGGTTTATGTTGTGCTTTTTCATAAAGCCTTTCATCCCGTCGCTCCATACTTCCCAACCGTGAGGGTATGGCTCTATCCCTTGCTCATCAAAAGAGTGAATATGAATATTTTTCTGATACTTAAAGGTTTGTAATAACCAACGCAGGCGGTCACTGACAGTAGGCTGTTGTGACATGGAGCTATTCACAAACAGTTCTTTATCACGAGGCTCATCATGACAGAGGATCACGTGCAACTCATCCACTTGGCTACAAGCCCGTTGAATCAAATAGATATGCCCTGTATGGAGCGGATAAAACTTACCGAAAACAACACCAATCGTTTTTTGTTGAAGCGGATACTCTAAGCCTAAAAAGCGATGAAGTGCCGCGATTTTGTGCGCGCTGGGGCTTTTAATTTTGTCGTTAATTAACTGGCTGAGATAGCCTTTGGTCATCTCGGTCGCATCCGCTACTTGCTGCAATGTGTAACCCGCACCTTTGATGGCACTCTTTAGATAGTCAAATTCAGCCATATTATTTATCCTTTCGTTTTGAGCGCCTTACAACCATTTCTACTCATAATTATCTAAATGATCCGTGTTGTCGCTGTCGCTAGGCGCTAAGTGGCGCTAATCCCTAGGAGCATACACAAAGTATGTGACTAGGGTTAGCAAGCGCAAGCAACAGCGCGGAGCATGACGATAATTTAGAATTCATCGAGAATACTAAGCGCATCCGCCAACTTCTTCACCCCATAAACCTTCATATCGGCAGGTAACTTTTTCGGCATATTGGCGTGAGGCACAATGGCCCGCTTGAAGCCATGTTTTGCGGCTTCGGAAATACGTTCTTGCCCACTTGGGACTGGGCGAATTTCCCCAGCCAGCCCCACTTCACCAAATACCACAAGGTCGCGAGGTAATGGGCGATCACGAAAACTTGAAACTAACGATAATAGCAGCGCGAGGTCGGCACTGGTTTCTGTCACTTTTACCCCGCCCACGACGTTCACAAACACGTCTTGGTCGGACATTTGTAATCCACCGTGGCGATGCAATACCGCCAGCAAAATCGCTAAACGGTTCTGTTCCAGCCCCACCGCAACACGGCGCGGATTCGACATCATAGAATGATCGACAAGGGCTTGGATCTCCACCAGCAATGGTCGAGTGCCTTCCCATACCACCATGACAGAACTGCCCGAGGTAATTTCATCTCCACGACTTAAGAAGATGGCGGACGGGTTACTGACTTCTTTTAAGCCTTGTTCCGTCATGGCAAATACGCCCAGCTCGTTGACGGCACCAAAGCGGTTTTTGTGGCTGCGTAAAGTGCGAAAACGGTTGTCGGCATCACCATCGAGCATAATGGAGCAGTCAATACAGTGTTCAAGCACTTTAGGTCCTGCTAATGAGCCATCTTTAGTGACGTGACCCACCATAATAATCGCCACGCCGCGAGTTTTTGCGAAGCGAGTTAGATATGCCGCGGTTTCACGCACTTGCGCCACACTGCCCGGCGAGGATTGAATATCCGCCATGTGCATCACTTGGATGGAGTCGATGACCATCAGCTTGGGTTGCTCTTGCTCTGCGGTCAGGCAGATTTGTTCAATACTGGTTTCCGACAGCATATTGAGTGAATCAGTCGGTAGTCCTAATCGGTGGGCACGCATGGCAACTTGCTGTAAGGATTCTTCCCCCGTGACATACAGGGTTTTCATCTCCCGCGATAGTAAGCACATGGTTTGCAGCAGTAAGGTACTTTTCCCCGCTCCGGGGTTCCCCCCGATAAGGATGGCACTGCCTGGCACAACCCCACCACCTAGCACGCGGTCAAATTCTTTAAATCCAGTGGTAAAGCGTGGCAGTTCTTCGAGGCTAATCTCAGAGAGTTTTTGGACTTTACTGACGCCCGCCGCATTACCGGCATAGCCCGTCAGCCTATCCGTACGTGCCGCAGTCGTCGATGCCAAACGCACTTCCGTAATGGTATTCCATGCATTACAGGCACTACACTGCCCCTGCCAGCGCGGATAATCCGCCCCACACTCATTACACACAAATGCCCTTTTCGCACCTTTCGCCACAGCCACTCCTTAATCACCCAAAAAAATGTTTAACGCTTTATCTTTAAATCTTTAAATCTTTAACTGACACAAGTTCTAATCTTCAAAATTATTCGCGTGACAACTAGGCGGCAAACGCAGACAGCCCTAGGAGCATACACAAGTATGTGACTAGGGTGGCTAAGAGCAGCCAACAACGTTGTCACGCTAAGAATGAAGAAGATTTTAGCGTTCTTCGTGCTTGAGACCACCACTTAGGACACAAAGGACTCCCATGAGGTCCGCATGCTTAATCCCCACTTTCGCCCTTGCAAACACTTTTGGTTTTGCATGATACGCTATCCCCAGTCCTGCTTTTCTGAGCATTTTCAAGTCGTTTGCTCCGTCACCGATGGCGACGGTTTGCTCCATTGGGATATTCAGTTTTTCTGCCAGTTTAACGAGGGTTTGCGCTTTGTATTTTGCATCGACAATCGCCCCTTTAACTTTACCTGTCAGTTTGCCATTTTTGACTTCGAGGTGATTGGCAACTGCCGCGACCAGTTTTAATCGCTGGCGTAGGTTATCGGCAAAGAACGTAAATCCGCCGGAAGCAATAGCAATATGCCAGTCCATCGCTTGTAACTTACGAACTAAGCTGGTTAACCCCGGCATTAACGGCAAGGTTTCGAGCACTTGGTCGAGAATAGCCGCGTCGGCACCTTCGAGCAGTGCCACACGAGCACGTAGACTTTCTGTGAAATCGAGCTCCCCTTGCATGGCGCGTTCGGTCACTTCAGAGACTTGATCGCCGACTCCTGCCAGACGGGCGATTTCATCGATACACTCGATTTGGATCGCGGTGGAATCCATATCCATGAGTAAGATCCCTGGGGATCGTAAACGTGGGATTTTACCGAGTGGCACCACATCCAATTGGCTTTCATCTGCCAATTTTTTGATGCGAGGGGTAATGCTGCCCGCGATGCGCACAACTTGGTAATCATCAATGCGCCAAGAGGAGACAATCACAATCGCTATCCCTAAACGCTGCTGGAAATCACTGATACGTGCTTTATCTAAGCCGCGACCATATAACAACCACCCAGTGTCCCCCGCACGATAATCCAATGGCATCACTTCTTCACCACTTAGCGATAAGGGTAAACCCGGCCATTTTTGAATTTCATCAGGCAGATAACAGTAGGTCAAACTCGTTGGCATGAAAATTAGCTCCTGTTGTGGATACAACTTTTTTTATAATGTATACCCTGCATAAAATTACTATACTTAAATTTTCCAGCAAGTTAACGCTTCATAACTTTGCTAATTGCGATAAAACAGACAAAGAGCACGATTATTCCTATGAAACTCCCATTTAGGCTGCACAAAACCGTTATTATCATTGTTTGCGTTGCGCTGATAACCTTCCTAATGCACGGGGTTTCATATTTAGGTTATAACCAAAGCCAGAGCAGACTAGAGCAATTTAAGCAATTAACTCAAGTATTAGCTGAGCAAGTGGCATTCAGCTTATCCGATTATGTGGTTCCCGGCAGCAAAGATTTTAATTTAGAACGAATTAATGCCAATTTAAATCATCTAGCTAAAGATCACTATATTTTGGATGTCGGTTTATACACGGCGGCAGGCGTGTTAGTCACCCAAGTGGGTGAACCCGCCACGGTCAAAGAGCGACTTTCCCTCGAAGGAAACACTGGACTACAGAATTTTCAGTATCAATTAGTGGTTCCCGTTCAAGGCGCCAAAGAACCTAAAGGCTATTTACGCCTGACCATCGATACTGAGTCGCTCACTACTGATCTTCAGCAAGCCGATAACACCGTTAATATCATGCGTGTATTTATTTTATTATCTTTGTGTATTGGCTTTATTTTGGCGAACACCCTAATGCGCCTGAAGAAAAAGAAAGGTCAGCAACAATTGATTATCGAACCTGACGAAAACGCGGAAGAGAGTGAAGATAAGCCCGAGGAACAGAGCATAGGGACAAATGGGGCTAAAAATACACGTAGCCCCTTAAAATCACCACGCGCCAAACGCCGTAAAGAGCCAAGTCCACATCGACCAAGACGGGTGGCGCGCAAGTTTACAGAAAAACAATAACCGTTAATTCCGCCTAGATTGACGTCGTATCAAACACGATCGGCGCAATTAGCTCCACTTTTCCGTTGGCTAGCAAAGTCTCAGGTGGCATCGGAAACGGTGCTGCGCGTTCGATAGTCGCTAGCGCTTCTTTATCGAGGAGCTTGGTACCTGACGAATTAATCAAGCTAGCACTTACTAACTGGCCTTGATTATCCACAATAATTTTGACTTGAGAAACGCCCGTTGAACGAAAACGCAATGCAGCGCGTGGGTATCGCTTTGCTTTCGCTAATCGTTGATGAACTTCACTTTCCCAGCCATGATGACCACTGACGGGTGCAACGGCACTGCTCGCAAAATTCGCACTGCTATTCGAAGCGCTGCCAGAAGTTGGCACCGACGTCACTTCGGATTCTTGAGTCGAAGCGGGAGCTTCTTCCACCACTTTTTTCTCTTGAACTGGCTTTTTCTTTGGCGGGCGTTTTTTCTCGGTGACGCGCGTCAATGTCCCATTATCAACCAGTGGTGTTTGGGGTAACTTCTCTGCTTTTTCAACAACTTCAGGCTCAATTTCTTCTCGTGTTGCCATCTGCTGTTTAGGCGCATTATTAACTTCAGGCTCCTGCTGCTGTTCCAGTTGATAAAGCCCTAATTGTAAAGAAATTGCGGGGGGTAAAACCCCAGTTTTGGGTAGGTTTGATGTAAACCACCCAATAAAAAGCATTGCCAGTATTCCATGGAAAACAAGACTTCCACATAAACCGCCCAGAGGACGAAAAATTGGGCTTCCCAGCTGCCCCACACTGCTGTTCATATTTTGCCTCACATCTTTATTTTTCGCTGATTATAGGCATAATACAAATCAAAATGATATTCATTATTATTAATAAAATAACAATAGTAACTACAAGGTATTGATTTAATTTATAAAGTCAATTTGAGCTAATTATTAAACTATTTTCACTTTTGACACCAGAAAATGACTATCGATAAATCCCTTGCCCGCAAAATCAGCGGCGCATATCAATCAACCTACGGTCAGCTTGTGCGATTTTTCCGCAGTCGACTAGGTAATAGTAACGATGCGGATGATTTATCACAGGATGTGTTTACACTATGGCTAAACCGTAAAGCGCAGGATCCTGTGAAGGAGAACCGTGCTTATCTGTTTAAAATCGCTAGCAATGTGTTAATTGACCATTGGCGACGGAATCATCAACAGAGCCAGTCCCATACCTCGATTGATGAAGTGGTGCATGAACAAAGTTTTGAGCAAACCACCGCCGACCCTAGCGAAATTTTAGAGCACCAACAGCGAATTGCGCGACTTGGCGAGGCGATTGATCTTTTGCCTCCACGGCGTAAAGAAGCCTTTTTGCTGTATCGCTTTGATGGGTTATCTCAAAGTGAAATTGCAGAGCGTATGGAAATTTCGATCAGTATGGTGGAAAAACATATTGCAGCGGCATTAGTGCATTGTAAAAAATATCTAGACGATAAGAGCAATCATCCGTAATGGCAAACAACCAAACCCAGCAGCCAGAAAATACCTCGTCAGTCGAGCAACAACGCATCGACGAAGACGCGGCGCTGTGGTTTACCCGTGTTCATAGTCAACAGCTCAGTGACCAACAATCTCAAGAATTTAAAATTTGGTTACGTGCTTCAAAAGCCCATGAGGATGCCTATGAAGCAATTGCGGGGATTTGGCAAGATATTGAAAAAGTTCCGCGCCCTGCGCCTGTTAAATCGACAGCGTCAAAATTTGGTTTTTCATCGTTTTGGAAGCCTCTCGGTCATCTAGTTGCCGCCTGTTTTATTGCTGCCGTCCTGTTTTTACCTTACAGCCAGCTTCCCTCCATGTTGCTCAATAACATGACGCTGGTTTCCACTGACTCCACCAAAGAAGTGACATTGTCAGATGGCTCTCAGCTGTTTCTCAATCGCGATACCCGCATTCGAGTCGCTTATGAAACGCCAATCCGCCAGCTCTACTTAGACCAAGGTTCCGCTTATTTTAAAGTGAAATCCAACCCTTATCGCCCGTTCGTTATCAATGTCGATCAACGGCGAATTCAGGTCGTCGGAACGGAATTTGAAGTGAATAAAAAAGGCGAGCAGGTGGCGGTCAGTGTCAGCCAAGGCATTGTGAGTTTTCAAAGCCTCAACAGCCAAAAACCTGTATTACTGCTTGCCGGACAAGGGGCGTTAAGCCCGAGCATCAATGGAAAAATCGCGCTCAATTCAGTCTCCCCGCAAGAGGTGGCAAGATGGCGTTTCGGTGAGCTCAGCTTTGTGGATAAGCCCCTCGGTGAAGTTTTGTCTGAATTAAAAACCTATTCCGACTTTCAGGTTGAACTCTCTCCGAGCAATTTAGCCAACCGGAAAATATCCGGACGCATTAACCTTCAGCAGCCAGATGCCTTTTTTCAGGCACTTCCCTCACTCCTTCCTGTGCAAGTCGTGTATCAGGATAAAAATAACCTACTGATTATCCAAAACAAAAAAAATAAATAAAAAATATTTTCATTTGCAGGTGAGGATAATTCTCATTTCACCCTCTTCTTAAGTAGCTTCATTTTATTGATGACTTTTTAGCACATTTTTCGTGCAGCTTAAGAATAAGGGATATCCATGGCAATTCAATTCACACTCGGTCGATTCAAGCCGATTGCGCTGTCACTGGCGGTCACCAGTGCTTTAGTCAGCCAATCTGCTATCGCCCAAGAAATTACTTTCTCGTTACCCGAACAAGGTCTTGCGAGCGCTATTGATCAAATCAGTCGCCAAGGTCAAGTTTCACTGCTGTATGACAAAAGCCAGCTCAACGGGCTACGCGCACCCGCCCTTTCTGGCAGCTATACCCCACAAACCGCATTACAAAAAATTCTTATTGGTAGCGGGTTAGAGCTGATTAACGAAAACGGCATGCTGGTTATTCGTCCTCAAAATTTAAACCAAGGCACGTTAGTTTTACCTGAAACTCAAGTGTCGGGCGTGGTACAAAATCATCCTGCCATGGACGTCATGTCTGCACCGCAATACGTCACCTCAGAAGAAATCAGCCAAAAAAATACTGGTGACGGCAATATTACCGATTTAATGAAAACCAACCCTGCCGTGCAGTTTGCGAATAACGATAGCAACTCCATGAACCAAGGGGAAATTAAGCCTTCGCGTATTTCTATTCATGGTTCCAGTAGCTACCAAAATGCCTATCGCCTTGATGGCGTGAGCTTCAACAATGACTTTGACCCTGCCGACAGTGGCTTAGGTGAAACCGCCACACGACTGAGTAGCAGCGACCAAGGGATTTACATCGACAGTCGCTTGATTGATAGCATGGCCGTTTATGATAACAACATCCCTGTGGAATTCGGTGGCTTTACGGGAGGAACCGTTGAGGTAAACAGTCGTCGTTGGCAAGGGGAAAATAGCGCTCACGCTTACTACCGCTTAACCCGTTCTGGCTGGAATAATCTGTTCAACGATCCGAGCCAGCCCATTGATACCGCCAAAAATGACACTGCCAACCCTGCTCGTTTCCAAGATCGTTACGATAAAAATGATTTTGGTGGCTGGTTTGAATTGGGTGTGACAGAAAACTCAGGTGTGGTGTTCTCCGCATCTCGCCGTAGTTCGACGATTCCGATGACGGTGACGGGTGGAACGGGAGTGACACTCAATGGTAGCGGTGAACTAGAAGAAATTTATTCCGCAGAAGGCACCAGAAAACAGCGTCGTGATTCCGATAACTTTTTCCTGAAATATACGATGGATTTGACTCCACGGGACTCTGTTGACCTTTCTGTAAACTATGCAAAATACGATAGCTATCTATTCGCTAGCTCAGTATTAAACTCAGGCTATGACAGCACTCATGATGGTCTTGGGTTTACTGGTGTATTCAAACATGAATTTGATATCGGAAAATTAGAGTTAACCGCCAGCACACAAGATCTCAAAGATGATCGTAAAAATGATCAGAAAGATTATGTGGAGCTGCTGGATTATAGCGATTGGAAAAACCCACAATCCTTACGCAGTGGTGGTCAAGGTGACTTAACCACAGAGCAAAGAATGCATTCTGCAAAAGCAGTAATGCGTTTAAACTCAATGGTAGATGGACTCGGAATAACCCACCAGCCAACACTGGGCTCCGAAATTGCGTATACCAAAGGTACCTATAAGCGTGATAAAGACTATTATCGTTACCGTTTTGTGGGCAATGCGGATGATCTCCAATGGGTTGGCGCGGCACAAAATATCACGCGATTCCAAGCTGGCACTCACTCGGCTGATTACACCAATTACGCTATCTTCCTCGATGATAATCTGCAATATGGCAAATTAACCTTACGTCCCGGCGTTCGCCTTGATCGCGATGACTTTGTTAATCGTACTAACGTTGCCCCTCGTCTTTCAGGCACCTATGACCTATTTGGCGATAAGCAAACCCTACTAATTGCAGGGGCAAACCGTTATTACGGTCGCTCAATGCTGACTTATGCCCTTTATGGTGCGCAGAATGCGGGAATGCAGAACTGCACCTTTATGTGCGATGTTGATCCTAATAAAAATGATTGGGATGACGCCCGTGACTACGAAGGGATCGATTCTCTTAAAACCCCTTATAACGATGAGCTAACCCTCGCGCTACAACAAGAAATTTTATCGACCACTTGGCGCTTACAGTATGTTCATCGTGAAGGCTATGACGAAGTGCGTACCCGCACCAAATACGACAGTCGCGATGCCAATAAACGTAGCATTCGTATGTACGACAACGGTGGGCGCAGTTCTCACGATACCGTGACATTATCCGTCAACAATAGCCAACCGTGGGAATGGGCAGAGGCATCACATGTCATGACCGCCTCGTTCACATGGCAGCAAAGCGAAAGTAATACACCAAAAGACTCTGGCTATAACTCATTCGATCCAGGTAACAAAGTTAACCTCAACAAAGTGTGGTACGACGGCAAAGTGATTGATTCATCAAAACTGCCATCCACCAGCTTTAACTCGCCGATTAAGCTTAACCTAGAGATGACCAGTGTTTGGGATGAGTATGACGTCACATGGTACAACCGACTTCAATGGTGGGGTTCTCGTGACCAAGCGGTTCGTTATGACAACGCTTACTACACCGATCCTGAATATGGTCAGTTACGCAAATACACCAAGCAAAACTTTGCGAGCAAATACACATGGGATACCCGCCTAGGCTGGAAACCTGACTTTGCTTACGGCTTTGGGTTCTCGGTTGAAGTAAATAACGTACTGAATAATAAAAATATTGCAGACCGCTTTATGTTCGATGACCGCACGATCAAATCTTATGATCCGGGTCGTCAGTTCTGGCTACAAGTGAATTACGATCTCTAAGTGATAGCCGTGAGCAATGTCAAACACATAACCTAAGAAATCGAGTCATGAAGACCATTAAACAATTTCTCTATTTAGTTAAACCTTTTTGGGGGCAGCGTGCTGCCCTTTTGTGCTGGGTGCTGCTGTTTGCCTCGTTAGGGCTTACCCTTTCTTCCGTCTGGTTCAATGTCAAAATGAACATGTGGAACGGGGATTTCTATAACGCCCTGCAAAAGCTAGACGGACAAGCACTGTATGGGCTGCTGCAATACTTTGTGATTTTAGTCAGTGGGCTGATTTTTGTGGTGGTGATGGGCACCTACCTCAAGCAGATGCTAATTATCCGTTGGCGTAAAGGCATGACCGAGCAAGTACTTGGTCGCTGGCTTTCGGGCAACAGTAAGCACTATATGCTGAGGCTCGCCTCCCAAGAGCCAGATAACCCAGACCAACGTATTGCGGAAGATATTCGCTTACTGATTGAATCCACACTGAATCTGTTAGTCACCTTCCTGCACTCAATGCTGACATTGATCTCCTTTGCCGCGATTTTGTGGACCCTTTCAGGAAGCCTTTCATTTAATTTCGCCGACAGCGATTGGACCATTCCGGGCTATATGTTCTGGGCCTGTATTATTTACACCATCATCGGCATCGCGCTAACCCAGCTCATTGGTTTCCCACTGCGCCGCCTGCATATGGATAAACAGCGCCGTGAAGCAGATTACCGTAGCTCGTTAATCAATTGCCGCCAACATGGGGACGCTATCGCAGGGCAACGGGGTGAGCCACAAGACCGCAAAGAGCTGATGGCCCGCTTTAGTGAAATTATCCGTAACTGGAATCAGTTAATTCGCTGTGAACGTAATTTATCGTTTTATACCGTTGGCTATCAGCAAGTGACCGCTCTCGCCCCTGTGTTACTCGCATTACCTAAGTTTTTAGCGGGTGAGATTATGCTGGGTGGATTAATGCAGCTACGCCAAGCTTTCACCAGTGTTGCAACTTCATTGGGCTGGTTTATTTTTGCCTATAAAGAGATTGCCGCATGGCAAGCCACCGTCGCGCGTCTGTATAACTTCGTGGTGTTATTGGAAAACGATAAAACCCCAGAGGCCACTATCAACGAAGATAGCGTACCATTAACGGCAAACTTGAGCCTGTTTACGGCAGATCATCGCCCACTACTGAGCACCGTCTCTCTTAGCATCAACAGCGGTGAGCTGATGTTGATCTCCGGCCGTTCGGGTATTGGTAAATCCACGTTACTGCGCACATTAAGCGGTCATTGGCCATTTTTTGACGGCAAAATTACGCGTACGGATAACTTAATGTGGATCCCGCAGCGCCTTTATTTACCAATAAGTCGTTTAGATAATTTATTGGCTTACCCACAAGATGCCAGCCAATTTGCAGCGTCGGATCTGAAATATGCGCTAACCCTTGTTGGGCTGGAAAAACTTCATTCACAACTGGCTTTGGAAACCGATTGGAACAACCGACTTTCTGGCGGGGAACAGCAGCGCATTATGTTTGCGCGACTGCTTCTGAATCGACCTAAGTTAATGCTATTGGATGAAATGACCTCCGCTCTTGATGAGCCAAGTGCACTCGCTTTACTGAACATGCTGAAAGCCCAGCTTCCCGCCAGCAGCATCATTTTGGTTAGCCACCAAGGCTTTATTGACCAATTAGCTGACAAGCATCTGCGTTTATCTGAAACAACGCGAAATACCCCATTTATGACAGGAGCCCCAGAATATGCTTCGTAAAATTACCTTGGTCGCCGTCATTACCGCACTTTTAGGCGGCTGTGTTAACGGCGCACCTCGACAATCTGGCGAGCAAACATTGCTGCCAGTACGCCAAGATCTGCAACATTATCAACTCGATAATGGGCTGCAAGTTTATCTGCTTCAGCGCAATCAACCCGGGGTCGAGCTGCGTTTACTGGTCAATGCAGGTTCATTGCAAGAAACCGAGCAGCAACTCGGTTTAGCTCACTTCACTGAGCATATGGCGTTTAAAGGCACCCAACATTTTCCGGGTACCACTGGCTTTAAGCAATTAGAACAACAAGGGCTGAAACTCGGTAGCCACGTCAATGCGATCACCAGCATCAACAGCACCCTATATAAATTATCCTTGCCAAATGCCACGCCAGCGCAAGTCAGCACAGGATTACAAGTGATGGCGGATTGGGCGGCGAATATGACCTTCGATGCAGAAGCATTTGAAAAAGAGCGCCCCGTCATTATTGAAGAGTGGCGTTTACGCCAAGGCATGGGCTATCGCATTAATGACAGCCTCGAGAAATTACGTTACCACGGTAGCCGCTACGCAGAGCGCAATCCTATTGGCTCTCTTGATGTGGTTCGCCAAGCCCCTATTGAACAAGCCAAAGCCTACTACAAAACGTGGTATCAGCCTCAGCGCATGAGCTTATTGGTTATTGGGGACTTCAGCGCATCAACAGTACGTGATGAAGTAAAAACGTTGTTTGCGTTACCAAAGCCGGAAAAAATTTCCCAAGACTCTCCAGAATGGAAGCGCTTTACCGATTCCAACAATATGCTTGTTCAAGGGGTCTTTGATAAAGAACAAGGTGCGCGCTACGTTCAGTTTTCACTGCAAAAAAATGTCTCCGCGCCGCTGAATACTCGCCAAGGTCAAACTGACGATCTGATGGATAATTTATGGTTAACCATCTTGAATCAGCGTTTTTCCGTGATGGTCGATAATGGTATTTTGCCGTCGATTAGTATTAATGAACAAGGAGCAATGCTAGATAACCAACGCCTTCAGCAGCTCATGATTATCCATCCAAAAGGTAATGATTATGCGGGTGCAACCGAAATTTTGTTTACTGAGCTACAACGCCTAGCGACCGAGCCTGTGACGCAGCAAGAGCTGGATAGCGCTAAACAAGGCATGCTGAAGAAACTCAGTCAACAAGCCGGTTCCGAGCAGCGTTACAGTAATGAATACTTAGCAGGGCAACTGACCACCGCACTCGAATATGAGATGCCGATGTGGAACAAACGCCAGCAGTTGGATAATAGCTACCAATTAACCAAAAATATCCAGCCTCAAGATTTACAACGCCATGTGGCTAACCTTTTACAGGTGGCATCCCCACGCTTAGCGCTGATTGGCCCTGATACCGATGAAAAGGCGGTGAACAAACAAACCTTCAGTGAACAGTGGCAACGTATTCGCCAAACACAGCCGGGATCGTTCACACTACGCTCGCAAGCCATTAGCCTGAAATTACCTGTCGTAGCAAAAGGCACAATTACCGAGCAGACGTCACTACCTATCGAAAAAACGGAACAGTGGACACTCAGTAATGGCATTAAAGTGATTGTTAAAACGGATAAAAATCTTAAAGATGATATTCAGTTTAACTTACAGCTACCGGGTGGACGTTCCCTTGAAACCCTGCAAACCGCAGGCTTAACCGACTGGGCAATGAAGCTGCCAGAAAGCAGCGGTTATGGCAATTACAGCGCCCGCGACTTAGCATTGTTGGCGAAACAAAATCAGGTCAGCGTTCGCCCTTATAGCGAATTACTCAACCACGGTTATCGCGGTAAAACCCCGGTAGATAATCTTGAAACGGCGTTGCAATTACTGAATTTAAAACTGACTGCACCGCAATTTAGTGGAGAGAAACTCGAGCAGCAAAAGCAGGCTTTCGCACTGAACTTATCGAAAATGCCTGTAGAGCGCACCTTCCTTGACCATATTAATCAGCAAAGTTACCAACATGGTGAGCTGCTGGTGATCTCCCCTGAAGGCGCTTGGAAAACCTTTACCGCTCAGCAGCTTCAACAAGCCAACCGTCAATTACTCTCCTCCACATCAGATATGACATTGGTGATCACTGGTGCGATGAATGCCCGCGAACTGAAACCATTATTGGAGCAGTGGATTGCGACGCTACCTACCCATGATAGCAAACTGGCATGGCGCAACCAAGGGATCATGCCGAAGATGACGAGCTTTAATCAGCAGTATCCGATCAGTAGCAGCGATAAGAGCATGATCAGCATTCAATTTGCTGCACCTGCCCAGTGGTCTCAGCAAGATCAGCTGGCTCTGCAACTGATTGATACCATTGTTAGCCAGCGCCTGCGTAGCGAATTGCGTGAAAAAGCCAGCGGTATTTATGCCCTTAGCTTCTCGCAAATGTTAGCGAAGAAACCACAACCCTATTATACCGGACGCTTAAATTTCACCACCGCGCCTGAACGAGCTTCAGAGATGGTGAAGTTGGCACACAATACCGTTGCGCAGCTGCGCCAAACGGGCGTAACGGAAAAAGAGTTAACGGAAGCCAAAAATATTTGGCTCACTGAAAATGCGCAAGTCACGGATAGCTCTAGCTATTGGACTGAAGCCCTCGCGCAAGTTGCGGCGGATGATGGGCAATATCAGCGCCTCACGCAAGAACGTGCGGTGATTGAATCCTTAACACTCCCACAGATAAATCAATTAGCTAGTAAATACTTAGGTCAAAATCAGAAAGTATTTATGATGACGCCATAAGATCGGCAGCAAAAAATCAACCGCTTAATTTATCAAGCGGTTGATTTTTGTAGCCACATTAGCCACACCCTTATTTAAATGCATGTCTTACATTATAAATGAAGTTTAACACCCGATTATTTAAGTCATTAAATAATGAATAAAAGCGCTCTTTGAATGATGGTTTCTTGGATTTTGCCATTTCAACCTCTGCTCGTAATTCATCTGTTGAAATATTCAGATAGTGTTCAATATCGTTAGCAATTTTGTTGGCCTTGACTCTCTTACACTGAAGAATATCGATAATTAAGTCAATTTTAGAGGAAAAAACATCTACCTCCGTGCTACTTCTTTTTTTATTAATAATTTCAAACACAGCACCCACAATATTTTTAGATATGGATTTCATTACTAACATTGATTTAACTCTATTAATACCAGTCTCTATAACTTCATTTTTCTCTTTAATGTACTTATCATATACGATTTTTTCTTCGTCGCGTTTGGCATTATATTCAGATTGTAATAATTCAATACCCGAATTCATTTTCTCTTTGATAAATTCAATAATGCGCCCATCTTTTACATCATGGCTCAGCTCCGTTAAAAACTTTCTATTCTCGCTGGTAAATTCATTTTCGGAAAGAATACCTTTGATTAAATGGATTTTTTCAATACTTTCAACTCCCTTAAAAACCTCAAAATCCGAATGTTTCTTTATATTTTTAATGAACTGTTCATACTCAGGCTCATTTATTTTAAGTTTACAGAGGTATTTATAAGAATAATCAATAATATAATCTTTGATTTTCTTGATTATTTCTCTAGGGAATCCTTGTTTCTCAAGTAAATAGACTACTGCACAAGTTTCAACTCGACAGGATGCGTTATATATAGAAATGAAGCGCTGCTCTTTAAAAACTCTATGAACTATTTTCTGTTTATCAACATCATGATTTAATGCGTTAATAATAATCTTGAAAAGATTATCTAATTCTACTCTTACCTTATCTTTTTCATCAATAGTTTTTTTCGATATAATATAGCTCATCAACATTTTTATATAGCTCAAATCGTTTTTGGATAAGCTCTCTCCGTTTTTTAAATTATCGATAAACTTATCATAATCACTATAGTACGTTTTTTTTTCCTCTAAGCTCTCTTTATTTTCATTTATTTCTTTTAGCTTATTTAAATCAAGCTTATTTTTTACCTCTGCTGATAATTGAGTAAGCGTTCTCTCAATTTTTTCCAACACAGGGTGTGATTTTACTTTTTTCTCGCCAGAAGGAGAGGCTTCAGTAAGTTTATCTGGTGAATTTTCGCTTTTCGGTTCTGATTTTAAATTCGCCTTTACACATTCATTTTTCATAATACTCACAACCTTTAAGGCTTTATGAAAATACTTTTCAGCTTTTCTTTTCGCTTCCTTACACCCATTCTTCTTAGCAATGTCCCATGCCTCACTTATTTCTTTTCCACCATCCGAACTATTATTGTTAACTTTTTTTATTTCATTGATGATAATATATTTTCTCCCTCTGAAAATTGTTGGGTTTTTGACTATTTCCCTTACCATATCGCTTAATGAATAATTCATTAATATAGAATCTTGCAGTTTAGTTTGAAAAATTCTCATATATATTCCTTTTTGTATAAACTAGTTTAGCTTTAAAAAAGAGCTTATCCTTGGTCTTAATTAAGAAACAAGCTCTATTGAGAATGGTAAAATTACTTTATTAAAATTATTTACTTAAATTTTTCCTAACTATAGTAGCATCGTGAAAATCTAATCCATTAATTATATCCCCATGGGTCTCTTGTAAATTAAAATATTCATCAGTTATTCCCTTGATTTTATTTTCAAAAACGAAAGGGTTATTTTTATTACTGTTTTCCTCATCAACTTTCTCAATCGAAGGAATAATATTAATATTTTTATCGAGAATATATTTTTTGTTTTCAGCTAAATTCATTTCAGTACTAGGATGTTCTTTATTATAATAAATATCAATTCCAAATTTACGATTAAGCATATCGCTAATTTTATCACGTACAGGTTTATTAGCTTCTCTCGTTTTAGATATGATTGCTTCATTAACTCCCTTACAATCTAGGAAAGATTTTTTCTTGTAAATTTCCGTGATTTTATGCTCTATTTTTCTTAGTGATTTTTCTGAAATATCATTATTCGCTGACTTAAATTCAATGGCTTCAATAACTGAATGATAGCTTCTAATTATTTTTTTACGGAAAACCATTTCACTGATTGAATCAAGATTATTTTTAATAGATAAAATAAAGCATCCAATCTTTGCATTCAATGCATTTTTGAACCCAGGATTTTTCTGAATATCATAATTTATCGACTTTTCCAGGGAAATATTGTTGTTGTTTTTAACTGAACTATGTTCAATAAGAGACATACTCACTTCCTTAATTTTAATGACATAAAATAAAAATAATAATATTTTTTTAATTTCCTCAACGATATCAAATATCGCCACTTATATATTTCCCATATAAAAATTAATATTTCTTATATTAATCCAAGGAGATAAATCATTTACTTCGTTGACATACATTGCTTTTAATGTGATTAATATTCTTCTAAAAAACGATAATAAAAGGAAAAATTTGTGAACAACGTAATAATACGTAGAGCCACCTTGGACGATGTCCACGCTATCACACAAATGCACGCGGATTACTCCGCTTATGCCAACACTTTGCAATTGCCTTATCCCACTGAAAAAACCTGGGAAGCACGACTGGGAGCCAACGATCCGCTGGTGACTCAATTTGTCGCCACACTCGATAACGCAGTGGTTGGGTTACTTGTCGTGCATCAACCAGCTCAAATACGCCGCCGACATGTGGCGAGTTTCGGTATTACCGTGAGTCAGGCTTATCAAGGCAAAGGAATTGGTTCGAAATTAATGCAAGTTATGGTGGATTATTGTGACAATTGGCTGAATGTTCACCGCATTGAATTAGAAGTCTTTGCCTCTAATGGTAGCGGCTTGGGTCTATATGAGAAATTTGGCTTCAAGCAAGAGGGGATTTTACGCGATTATGCTTTTCGTGATGGTGAGTATGTGGATGCTATTGTGATGAGTCGAATTAAATCAAAAATTTAAGCAGATTTATAAATCAAAAATGCCACGTTTAAAGTGGCATTTTTGTATTCAAATTAGAGCGCTAATCAACGATTATTTATCGCCTAACAGAACTGAATCCAGTGCAATTTCAATCATTTCATTGAACGTGGTTTGACGCTCTTCTGAGGTTGTTTGTTCGCCAGTTTTGATGTGATCAGAAACGGTACAAATAGTCAGTGCGCGGGCACCAAACTCAGCAGCCACACCGTAGATACCAGCAGCTTCCATTTCCACACCAAGGATGCCGTATTTTTCCATCACTTTAAACATGTCTGGATCTGGAGAATAGAACAGATCCGCAGAGAACAGGTTACCAACACGAACGTTTACGTTACGCGCTTTTGCCGCTTCAACAGCGTTATGCACTAAGTCATAATCTGCAATTGCCGCAAAATCATGGTCTTTGAAACGCTGACGGTTCACTTTAGAGTCTGTGCATGCGCCCATACCGATAACCACGTCACGCAGTTTCACGTCATCCATGACTGCGCCACATGAACCAACACGGATCAGCGTTTTAACGCCAAAATCAGTGATCAACTCTTTTGCATAGATGGAGCATGAAGGAATACCCATTCCATGACCCATAACGGAAATTTTACGACCTTTATAAGTCCCTGTGAAACCTAGCATACCGCGTACGTTATTCACTTGGCGAACATCTTGAAGGAAAGTTTCTGCAATGTACTTCGCGCGCAGTGGGTCACCTGGCATCAGTACGACGTCTGCGAAATCACCCATTTCTGCATTAATATGTGGAGTAGCCATTCGTATTCCCTTTTAATCATTAAAATTGTGCACAATAAATAAGGCAGTTTCCTGCCTTATTTTCAAATCACCCTGTCGCAAGCTTAAAACATCGGCTTACCGTATTCCATCGGTGATAAATCAAAATAATTCGCGACTGTCTGGCCAATATCCGCGAACGTTTCACGGTGACCTAAAGAACCAGGTTTAACTTTTGGTCCGTAAACCAGCACTGGGATGTGTTCACGAGTGTGGTCTGTGCCTGGCCAAGTTGGGTCGCAGCCATGGTCAGCGGTTAAGATCAGAATGTCGTCTTCTTTAACCAGTTTCAGCATTTCAGGTAAGCGGCTATCGAATAACTCTAATGCTGCGGCATAACCAGCAACATCACGACGGTGACCGTATGCAGAGTCAAAATCTACAAAGTTAGTGAAAACGATGGTGTCATCACCCGCGATTTTCATCTCTTCTAAGGTTGCGTCAAACAGAGCATTAATACCTGTTGCTTTGATTTTTTTGGTGATACCAACGTGTGCGTAGATATCGGCAATTTTACCGATAGATACCACTTCACCTTGTTTTTCTTCCACTAATTTTTGCAGAACGGTTGGCGCTGGTGGCTCTACCGCTAAGTCATGACGGTTCCCCGTACGCTCAAAGTGACCCGCTTTGTCGCCAACAAATGGACGCGCAATGACACGACCGATGTTGTAACCACCTTTGGTTAACTCTTCACGGGCAATTTCACACAGCTCATACAATTTGTCTAAGCCGTAAGTCTCTTCATGGCACGCGATTTGGAATACAGAGTCCGCAGAGGTATAGAAAATTGGCTTGCCAGTTTTCATGTGCTCTTCACCCAATTGGTCCAGAATGACCGTACCCGATGAATGGCAGTTACCTAAGTAACCCGGTAAGTTGGCTTTTTCTACCAGTGTATCCAGCAATTCTTGTGGGAAACTGTTTTCGTGTTTTTCGAAATAGCCCCAATCGAATAGAACAGGAACGCCCGCAATTTCCCAGTGACCAGACGGTGTGTCTTTACCTGAAGATAACTCGCTTGCATAACCATATGCACCGATAATTTCTGCATTTGGATCCAGACCCGCAGGGAATTTTCCGCTTGATTCTTCCCCTGCTTTTCCTAAACCTAATTTTGTTAAGTTCGGCAGGTGTAATGGACCTTTACGACCTTTGTCTGCTTCCCCGCGAGCACAAGCTTCTGCGATATGACCCAGAGTGTTCGAACCTTCGTCGCCGAATTTGTGGGCATCACCTGCAGCGCCGATCCCGAAGGAATCCAGTACCATGATAAATGTGCGTTTCATATTTATTCTCCTGCGATACAGCTTATCTGTTCATCGCGTCATCTAACCCGCACCCTTCTGTGAAAGATGCGGATATCGGTTTATTCACTAATTTGACGATAGACCATTGGTGTCGCTTCTGGGGCTTTATCCCCAATAATCATAGCAGCGCGAACTTCTTTCGCCGCCTCTTCCCATGATTTTTCGCTATTGGCATGAATGATCGCAAGTGGAGTTTGGGTATCAACTTTGCTACCTAATGCTGCGATATCACTTAAACCAACGCTGTAATCGATAGAATCTGAAGCTTTACGACGACCACCCCCTAACGTTACCACAGACATACCCAGTGCTCGTGTGTCCATTTGTGTGATAATGCCCGCTTGAGGCGCGTAAACGGCTTTACTGAGGACAGCTGTTGGCAGATATTTGCTGTAATTCTCAACAAAATCTTTTGGCCCTTTTTGTGCTGCGACCATACGTCCAAACACTTCAGCCGCTTTACCGTTATCCAGCACCGCTTGTAATTTCTGACGCGCATCGTCACGATCCGACGCCAATTTACCTGAAACAAGCATCTCCACACACAGCGCCATGGTGACTTCGAACAAACGTGGGTTACGGTATTCGCCCGTCAAGAATTGCACGGCTTCGCGGACTTCAACGGCATTACCGGCGCTAGATGCCAGTACCTCGTTCATGTCAGTTAATAATGCGGTGGTATTGCAGCCTGCTCCATTGGCGACTTGCACGATAGATTCAGCCAGTTGCTCTGATTTTTCGTAGGTTGGCATAAATGCACCAGAACCCACTTTAACGTCCATCACTAACGCATCTAACCCTTCGGCTAATTTTTTACCTAAGATAGACGCGGTGATAAGCGGAATAGAATCCACAGTCGCCGTGATATCGCGAGTCGCATAGAAACGCTTGTCAGCGGGCGCTAGTGAGTTGGTTTGACCAATAATCGCTACGCCCACATTTTTGATAATGTCGCGGAAACGCTCATCGTCAGGGAAGATATCAAACCCAGGGATAGCTTCGAGCTTATCAAGGGTTCCACCGGTGTGACCTAAGCCGCGACCGGAAATCATCGGAACATAACCACCACATGCAGCAACCATAGGTCCCAACATGAGTGAAGTCACGTCACCCACGCCACCGGTGGAGTGTTTATCCACGAGTGGGCCATTAAGATTCAGTGATTTCCAATTTAATACGGTACCTGAGTCACGCATCGCTAGCGTTAGCGCAACACGTTCTGGGGTTGTCATATCATTGAAATAGATGGTCATTGCTAGGGCTGCAATCTGACCTTCAGAAACCGTGTTATCACGCACACCATTGATGAAGAAGCGGATCTCTTCTTCGCTTAATGGTTTGCCGTCACGTTTTTTACGAATAATTTCTTGAGCGAGAAACACAATAGGCTCCTTAATTCACATCGAATTCTTCGGCTAAATAGTCACGGCTGTTGCCCAAGTGAGATTGGGCAACAGTCTGATGTCACTAATAATTGCGATTATTAATAGCTGCTGGAAGATTTTTTAACGTCAAATCCCAGCGTATTTAATAAATTCGCTAATAAGCTAGATGCGCCGAAACGGAAATGGCGAGCATCAGCCCAGTTATCGCCTAAGATTTTGCTTGCTAAGGCTAAATATTGTGCTGCTTCTTCAGCGGTACGAACGCCGCCAGCAGGTTTGAAACCAACACTTTTCGCAACGCCCATATCATGAATGACTTGCATCATGATTTCTGCGCTTTCTAAAGTGGCATTCACAGACACTTTACCTGTAGATGTCTTAATAAAATCAGCACCTGCATTAATTGAAATTTCAGACGCTTTACGGATTAAAGCGGCATCTTTTAGTTCGCCAGTTTCAATGATCACTTTAAGTAATACATTTGCAGCCGCACAAGCATCCTTACATGCTTTCACTAAATCGAAACCGATTTTTTCATTACCAGCCATCAGTGCACGGTATGGGAATACAACGTCAACTTCATCCGCACCATAAGCAATGGCAGCTTTAGTTTCTGCTAAAGCAATCTCAATATCATCATTACCATGTGGGAAGTTGGTGACGGTTGCAATGCGGATATCTGGCGTTCCTTGCTCACGTAAAGTTTTACGTGCGATAGGAATAAAACGAGGATAAATACAGATAGCAGCGGTGTGACCTGCTGGGCTTTTTGCCTGGTGACATAAGGCGATCACTTTTGCGTCAGTGTCGTCGTCATTTAACGTGGTTAAATCCATCAGGGTCAGTGCGCGTTGCGCTGCTGCTTTTAAATCAGTCATATAACTCTCCAACGATGTTAATTCTTTCAGAACGATACGTTCTTTGTTGGCGAGCGGGCTTGTTCCATAAAGATGCTAGTTAGGTTTTCCAAACTCAGCAGCTGAGATCCATCTCACCGCACGATGCCCTAGAGCCAGTTGACTCTATGAACTATCAGTTCCGTGGCAACTTACTGTTACCTATTTGACCACGTAACTGGGGTATTTTATGCGCTACAAATCACATTTATCGACTGAACGTTACATTATTAAATATATATTCGTGAACGATATCACAATTTCATAGGTAATTGCTCACTCTTTGTCAGCCATTATACAGGCTGCAGCCTTCTCGTCTTAAATTGATTACGTTAAGAATAGTTGAAAAAGTAAGAGTTACGATAAAAACCAGAAAAAGAATATCGCAGAAGAAAATGACAGCGGAAAGACCAATCGCCTTTCCGCTACACAAACAGGGGGATTACATTGCGGTCATTGCAGCTAATGTTAAGAAGAAGCCAGCAATCGTTGCACTCATTAAGTTAGAGAGTGTACCCGCCATAACAGCTTTCATACCTAAACGAGCCACATCACTACGGCGATTTGGTGCCATTCCACCTAAGCCGCCCAGCAAAATTGCCACAGAAGATAAATTCGCAAAACCACACAGCGCGAAGGAAATAATCGCTTTAGTGTGATCAGACAGAACTTGTTTGCCCGCCGCAATCACATCCGCATCTGCTTTCATATATTCGCCGAAGTTCATGAAAGCAACGAATTCGTTTACAACCACTTTTTGCCCGATGAAAGAACCGGCAATTGTCGCTTCGCTCCACGGCACACCAATCAGGTATGCGATTGGGGCAAATACCCAACCTAGTAATAATTCGAGGGATAATTGCGGATAGTCAAACCAGCCACCCACGCCACTTAAAATACCGTTAATTAATGCAATTAATGCGATGAACGCCAGTAACATTGCCCCCACGTTCAGAGCCAGTTGCATACCGGATGCTGCACCAGATGCGGCTGCATCGATGATGTTCGCTGGGCGATCTTCTTCTGCCACTAAATCTTTAGCATCCACATCATCTTTAGCAACTTCAGTTTCAGGAACCATTAACTTAGCAAACAGTAATCCACCCGGTGCCGCCATGAAGGATGCCGCAATCAGATATTCCATTGGAACACCCATTTGCGCATAACCCGCTAATACTGAACCCGCTACAGACGCTAAACCACCACACATGATGGCAAACAGCTCAGAGTTAGTCATGGTAGAAATATAGGGACGAACAACCAGAGGCGCTTCAGTTTGACCGACGAAAATATTCGCGGTTGCAGACAGTGATTCGGTTCTTGACGTTCCCAGTACCTTTTGCAGACCACCACCTAGAATTTTGATGACCAGTTGCATGATGCCGAGATAATACAGGACTGCAATCAGAGATGAGAAGAAGACGATGATCGGCAATACACGGAAAGCAAAGATAAAGCCGCCGCCGCCAAATAATTCAAACATTTTGTCGGAAACTAGACCACCAAAGATGAAGCTCATCCCATCTTGACCGTAACCGATAACTTTAGAAACACCGTCGGACATGCCTTGTAAAACGCTACGTCCCGCTGGGGAGTAAAGAACGAATGCGCCGATAGCGACTTGGATTAAAAAAGCACCGCCGACTGTACGAAGTCTAATTGCGCGACGATTGCTGGAGAAGAGAACGGCTATCGCAATAAGCACCGCCATCCCAACAATACTCAAAATGAGTTGCATGGAAGTATCCCTGTTCACTTAATTCTAGGTTAATGTATAAAGAAACTCGCAAGATTCCACGAATCTTAGTTCGATGATTATAACCAGTCATCATTAATAACCCCCAACATTCATCACAAATCCAAAGTGCAATAAGTAACATAAATTCAAATATTGTGACGAAAATCACAATAGAAGATCAGTTTAGTCTGGAAAAGCACTAAAGCGATAGTCGAAGAGGTAAAAAGCTGAATGGATTTACTCGGATAACTACATAAAATACTTAAGAAATAATTATTAATTGACTAATTATAGTCTAAATTAGATTAAATAACGTCCGGCTATTGTTGTAAAGTTGTTGTGCTATTTCATCCGGAGATTCGTGGCGCAGCTCACACAAAGATTGAAATACCCATTGAATACGCTCAGGCCGATTAGGCTCACCTTGAAAACCGGATACAGGCATATCCGGTGCATCGGTTTCAAACACAAGACAACTTAGCGGGAGTTGAGCCATAACTTGGCGGGTTTTATTCGCGCGCTCATAAGTGATTGTCCCGCCAACACCAATGTAATACCCCAGTTTCACAAAACTTTCGGCTTGAGAAAGGCTGCCAGCAAAACCATGCACTACACCACGTGCGGGGACTTCATAGCGACGTAACATCGCAACCAACTGGTCATGGGTTTTTCGTGAATGCAGAATAACGGGTAAGTCAAACTGCTTAGCTAGCTTCAACTGGCGTTGAAGTAATATTTGCTGCCTTTCAAATTGAGGATCTTCCATATAGAGATCAAGCCCAATCTCTCCTACCGCCACGCACTTCTGGCTTTTACGCATCAGAAAATCCGTCAGTTTTTCAAAATGTGATTCTTGAAACTGACTTAAATATAGAGGATGAAATCCCATTGCTGCATGGAGTTGAGAATACTCATGCGCTAAATTCCATATGCGTTGAAAGTTATCCTGACTAACCGCAGGAATAATAATATCCGTAATTCCACCTTGCTTCGCGGTTTCTAGACTTTCTGTAAGTGCCTCACTGAACGGGGGAAAATCAAAATGACAGTGGGTGTCAATAAATCGAATATTATCACTCATGAGCAGGATTGCCTTGCAGGGCGCTAGCACTTGCTGCCTCAACTGTTTTTCCTGCTAATAAAGACTCTCGCTGATCTTCCATATGCATCAACTCTAATGAATTCGAGTTCTTAGAAAATCGACCGAAATCAGCATCATTACTCGCAAACTGTTGAGCTAATGCCGCAATAAAGTAACGCCCACAGCGTCGTCCGACATGGTAATCTTGGTTTAAGGCACTAATTTTACTGCCTAAAGCACTGCTTTTCAGTGGTGTTGGTGGGTATATTTCAAAAATCTGCACGCCATCGGGTGGATTTTCGATAAATTCCTGGGTTTTTCGATAACTCTTCAAGTGAACTTTTAACATGGCCGCCATGCGTTGCAGCGCCGAATTATCACCTTCCAGCCAGCGTGTCATTCGTTTTACCCATTCAGGCGTAAAGTACATTTGAGAAGGTACAGTGCGGATCACAACTATCGTATCAGCCCCACGACGATAAGCTTCCTCGACAGGGATCGCTGCGCTTATTCCTCCATCGTGGTATCGCACGCCGCTAAACTCTACGCCAGTTCGATAAAATCCTGGAATGGCGCTAGAGGCACGAATGATATCCAACCAAGAATCCGCATCAGGCTGTAAAAATGCTGCTGAAAAATCATCGCTACGACTGGCTCCCATATAGAATTCACGACCAGAATCTAATAATTCAAGCCCTGCATCCATATTAAGTGGAAACTCTTTAGCCGTCGTTTCAATCAACCAATCAAGGTCAATTAAGTTTCCTCCACGAATAAACCTCAGCGGGTTAAAAAAATTAAGATTTGTGGTATAGCGAGTAATAACTCGGCGGGCATATCCTGCTTGACCACAAATATAAGCGGATAAATTTTGGGCGCCCGCAGACGTCCCTATCATCAAATCAAAAGGGTTAAAGTTTTCTATCAGAAATTCATCCAATACACCGGCCGTAAAAATACCACGCTGACCGCCACCTTCGCAGATAAGGGCAGTTTTTCTTCCGTTAATTTCATCAGAAAACGCGAGTGGCTCAATCGTGCCTAAAGTGACTGGAACATGCTTTCCCATAGTAACCCTTTCTCTATATTGACGTGTATTTAATCAATCCCATTATAAATATGATTAAATTAAATGATTCTCATTAAACCGCTTTTCTCAGGGAGAGCAAATAGTAAAATGAGCTTTCGGCTGAAAGCCCATTTAAAAGAAATTACTTGTTCGTCAGAACTAAACCATTCTGTACTGATTTTACCCCTTTCGCGGTCGATGCAATCTGTACAACTTGATTTATCTGCTCGCTAGATTTAAGAAAACCAGAGAGGTAAACCACACCCTGAACAGTTTTCACCGACACACTATTACTTGGGAGCCCACTGGTACCTAAGAGTTTGCTTTTAATATCCGCAGTAATGGACGAATCATCAATATAGGTATCGGTGCTTTTCACACCACTAGAGATGGCATTACCTGTATCTTTTCCCGCCATTTCAACAGTTTTAGCTGCGCTGTCCCAAGTTTCTGAAGCTTGTTTTTTCAAGGCGCTATCAGATGATGAGCTACAAGCAAAAAGTGCCCAGCTCAATCCAATGACACCTAAAGAACGTAAAACGGCGATCTTTTTCATTGGAACCTTCCTCTTGGTATGATTAATAAACTAACAATGTCATAGCCTAAGTAAAAAACAGGTAAAAATAAAGTCAAATAACTCATCTTACAGAGTATGACTCAAGGTAATTTTCAGTTTTGAGATAATTAATCTTAATTAGATGATTTGAATAAGAAATTAAAAATAATTGTCTAATATCTATCGATGAGAAAAATAGAAAAAGGGTGCCTGTATCACCTAACCCGCAATCAGAGAGAAATGTGGGGGATCGCTCCCCCACCAGACTACTCAACGCATAACAGAGTAGCTTGAACCATTGTGTTTCCACTCACTACGTTAACCGAACAAAGTCGGTCCCGC